>JABJEE010000101.1 GCA_018665005.1 Flavobacteriales bacterium | reverse complement strand
CATTTCTAGAAAGCTTAATTGAAGAGAATCGCCTTTTTGTTTCATGGTTAAATCAATTTTTTCTGGTCCATTAACAATATGGTAAGACGATGAGTGATCATCAGACAGCTCCTCTAAAAAAAAGGGGAGACTTAAGCGATCATTAAGAGCAAGCTCAGCACGCCATGTGTTTTTTTGACTAAGACCCAATCCTAAATTGAAGAGACAAACAAGGACGATAAGGAGGCGTTTATTCATGCGATTAGAATTTTCTGCTTTTTTGTTGGTCTAAAATACTTTAAATTTGTTAAGATGCGTTTTCTGAAGTCATACCTAATTGTTTTAATTGTTGCACTAACTTTCCAAAGTAGCTGTCAGCAATCCTCAATACAGGTATTGAGTTGGAACGTCTTTTTAAGACCGTCAATAATGAACGATGGTCAGATGGATCGCGTTTCTGAGATCGGAAATTATTTAAAAAATTCTGGAGCCGATGTTCTTGTTCTACAGGAGGTTTTCCATAGTGGGGCAAGACGGGAACTAAAGAAGCAGCTTAAGAGTACATACCCCTATCAAACGAAAAAAGGACCTGTGACTTGGCTGGGGATCCCTTCGGGAGTAGTGCTTTTTTCAAAAATGCCCATCGTTAAAGAAAAAGTGATTTCTTTTTCCTTTTCTAAAGGAGCCGACCGTTTGGCTAAAAAGGGAGCCATATTAGTAACCTTTGAAAAAAACGGACAAGAAATAGCCATTTTAGGCACTCATCTTCAAGCGGGATCTGATTTGTCTCGAAAAAAAACTAGAAACGCTCAAATTAATCAGATCTCAGATGTGGTTAACGATATTGATTCTAACAAGATACTTATTTATGCCGGGGACTTCAATATTCAAAACAAGAGCAATATGTTTGTGAAATTGAAAAACAAATTAAAGTCAAATAACCCGAAATTAAATAAAAGCAGCAGGAAGGCTGCGACGGCAAACTTTAAAGACAACAATTTGTATCCAGTTACGGGAAAACCTGTTTGGATAGATTACATAATGATAAGAAGAACTGAAAAGGTTCTTCAAAAATCGTTGTGGGTAGAAGAACCAAGAAGTAAAAACCGACGAAAAAACAAGAGGCTTTCTGATCACAACCCTGTTTTATCCATTGTTGTATATGAAAAAAAATAAGATTGATGCAACCCTTTAACCCGAATAAGAGTCTTTATATTGTGAGCTATGGATGATGAGTCTTTAATTGCAGGATGTATTAAAGGCAATCAGATAGCTCAAAAGACGTTGTTTGATAGTTTTTCACCGAAATTTTTTGCGCTCTGTCTTCGTTACATGAAGAGTACAGATGATGCAGAGGATGTACTTCAAGAAGGTATGGTAAAGATTTTCACCAAGCTACCTGAATACAAGGGCAAAGGCTCTTTTGAAGGATGGATGAGGCGCATTGTTGTAAATACCTGTTTAGATCAAATCAGAAAAAATCAAAAATTAAAATTTGATGTCTCTATTGATCAAGAAGAGTATAAGCTTAGTATGAATGCGCATATTTTGGAAAACATGTCGGCCAATGAGCTTATTGAAGAAATAAAAAAAATGCCTCCCGGTTATAGGGTGGTTTTTAATATGTTTGCGATAGAAGGATATTCTCATCAAGAAATCGCTGAGAAGCTTGGGGTAAAAGAAAGCACTTCAAAATCTCAGTATTTGAGAGCTAGAGCATACTTAAAAGAAAGAATTAGTAAACAAGATGATTGATAAGGATAACATACAAGATTTATTGCGAGAGAAGCTTCAGTCTCACGAGGTGACTCCTTCGGATGCTGTCTGGAAGAATGTTTCAAGTTCTTTGTCTAGTGCCGCCACCTCAGGTGCTGCTGCAGGGAGCTCAATACTATTCAAAGCTGCTGTTGCCGTTATAGGCGTCTCAGGCCTTGGTATTGCAACATATTTTGTATTACAAGAAGAAGAGATTGTTCAACCAAAAACATCTTCTAGTATTCAGGTGGATAATAATCAAGAAAAGGATTCGGAAACAAATTCGCTTGATGTAGTTAAAAAAGAGATCATTGAAGACTTAAAAGAAGACAAGAAAGAAGTCGTTTCTAAAACCACTGATATAGTATCTTCTATTGTAAATCCTAACGAAAAAGAGTCGGTCATTGAAGATGTTGATTTGGCTGAAAACAAGATAGAATCAACGACAGAACCTCAAAGTTCACCTGAACAAACCAACCCAGCTCCATTAGCTGTTAATACGCCTGTTGAACCTGAATCAACTCCTGCTATTGTAGAAGAAGCAACTGTTATTGTAGAAGATGTTGTTGAAGTTCAAGAAGAGGTATTTGAAGAAATTGTAGAAGAGGAGAATGAAGAAAGTATTATACTCCCTAACATTTTTACACCAAATAACGATGGGTCAAATGATTTCTTTACCATTGAAATGAATGAAAAACTAGATTTCCAAATCGTTGTAATTGATCAAACCAATACGGTTGTTTTTCAATCCAATGATAGGAACTTCCGATGGGATGGCACAATGATGAGTGGTGAGCCGGCCCCTTCAGGTAATTATGTATACTTCTTGTCTGCCAAGACAATGGGTGGTAAAGACTTTGTGAAGTCTTCCAAACTAAGAATTCAACGCTAATCTGTTTTAAACGGAAGGCGAGTATAATCCATTTTTTTAATTCCTAAATAGAAATAGTAATTCCCTATGATTATGATGATATGCGATAGATCGCTTTTGTCAAACCAGGGATATAGATTAATCTTCAATAGAAAGATAAAAAAGGTTGGCAGCATGATCAAGACTCCAATAAACAAATATTTAAACTCTTTATATCCCCGTTTTAAATTATAAAAGCTAAAAAAAGCAACGGAAATAAATACACCAATAAGCGTGTTTATTGCTATGGGTATAAATCCAATGGTATGTTCTTCTTGATAGGCTTTTGTTGAAATAACAGTTATAACAATTAAAAAAATCAAAATCATCTTTGTAAATGCGATTTTCCCAAGGATGTTGTTTTTATTCAGGTTTCCCACGGACTTAATCATGGCCTTTTCGATAAAATAAGCACAAAGAATGGCAGAAATCCATGTTGGGAATTTTCCTTGCGGACCCGTGTATTCAAATAAGGAATGGGCTAAGCCCCCACAGAAGGCACCGATTCCAAAAATTAAAAAGAAATAGTGCCAATATTTTAAAAACGAGTGCTGAGATTTGATTTTTTTCAGCTGAATCGCAATATAAATACTTAATCCACCCATGATAAAGTCTGTAATGAGTGCGTTTGGCTCTAAAAGGGTAAGGCCATTAAATTCTATGGCAATTTTGGTAAAATCTTCTCCTATCAACATAATGGCGACAAATTTAGCTTTTCTTTTTTTTAGTGCTCTTCTTTTTTTTGATAAACTTTATATCATTGAAAAACGTATTCGAGTTTAAGTTTTTGATATATTTATTCAATGAAACTATCCGTAATCATAACTGCAGGGGGTCTTGGAAAAAGATTTTCGTCAAAGGTCCCTAAGCAGTTTTTAAACTTGGACGAATTGCCAATTTTAATGCATACGATCAAGCGGTTTAGTAGCTGGAATCCAGAGGCAGAAATCATCCTTACACTGCCAAAAGAATGGCGTGAGTATTGGAGTGATCTTATTCAAAAACATGAATTCACTATTTTGCATCACGTAGTAGATGGAGGAAAAGAAAGATACCATTCAATTAAAAACGCTTTAGCTATATGTTCAGAAGGCCAGGTAATGATTCATGACGGTGTTCGACCTTTAGTAAGTCAAGATACGCTTTCTCGTAGCATTGAAGCCTTAAAAACGCATGATGCGGTTATTCCTTATTTGAGAATCAAGGATTCTATACGAGTCATAAGTAATGGTAAATCAGAAGCTGTTGACAGAAAGAGCTATATAGTTGTTCAAACCCCCCAATGTTTTACTTTTGAAGTAATACAGAATGCATATTTAAAAGATTATCAAGCGGTTTTTACTGATGACGCTTCCGTGGTTGAGAATAGTGGAGTTGAAATTCACTTGATTGATGGAAATGAAGAGAATATAAAAATAACCACCCAAAACGACTTATTAATAGCTGGGACAATTCTTAAAAACATCAAATGAAAGCCCCAAAAACCTTAATTCCTGGTGATCTTATTTCAATCATTGCTCCCGCTAAAAGTATTGATTCATCCTTTATTGAGTATTCCAAAGCGCTTATTGAAAAACGAGGATATAGAGTCTTAATTTCAAATCATTGTTTAGGAGCTCACAACTATTATTCGGGCACAGATGAAGAACGATTGTTTGATTTTCAAGAAGCATTAAACAACCCTGAAGTCAAGGCCATTTTATGTGCAAGGGGAGGATATGGTTCAGTAAGAATTTTTGAAAATTTAGACTGGGATGGTTTTATTCAGCACCCAAAATGGGTTCTGGGGTTTAGCGACATCACTGTTTTTCATCAATTGATAAATAGTATTGGGGTGCAAAGCATACACTCCACCATGCCATTGAATTTTAAAGAGAACTCAAAAGCCGCAATCGACACGTTGTTTTCTGCACTCAATGGCTCTTTATTCAAGGTTCAAATACAACCGTCAAAAGAAAACATAAGTGGTTCCGCAAAAGGGAATTTAATTGGAGGAAACTTAAGTATTATTTATAGCCTTCTGGCAAGTAATTATGCCTATGATTATAAAAACAAAATATTGTTTATTGAAGATCTTTGTGAACAACTTTATCATTTAGATAGAATGATGTATGCGCTTAAACATGCTGGCGTTTTTAAAGAAATAAACGGACTTATTGTAGGAGGAATGACTGAAATGAAGGACACAAAAGTACCTTTTGGCATAGATTCATCTGAAATTATTTTGAGGCACGTAAAAGAATTAGACATTCCAGTCTGTTTTGATTTTCCGTGTGGACATATTGACGATAATAGGGCAATGATTATTGGTGCCGAGGCATTTCTTCTGGTTACAGATTCAAATGTAGAACTCTCTTATATATAACCATTCTAAATAAAAACCATTTGTGCATTCTTTTGTTATATACAATAACTTTGCAACGTAAAAAAGAGTCTGAGATATGAGTAATTCTGCATTAATAAAGTCGTCCATTGCCAAGAAGTATTGGATGGCCTTAACTGGTTTGTTTTTATGTCTGTTTTTGGTGGGTCACTTAATTGGGAACCTCCAACTGATAATTAAAACAGGTGAAGAAGGCCGTCGAGCCTTTAACGAGTACGCCTACTTTATGACCCACAATCCAGCAATTATGGTTTTGTCATATTTAACGTACTTTTCAATACTGTTTCATGCCATAGACGGAATTGCTTTATTTATTCAAAATAAAAAAGCCCGCCCCGTTAGCTATGCTTACAATAAGCCAAGTGCGAATTCTTCATTACCCTCTCGATACATGGCTCTTTTAGGAACCATTGTTTTGGTTTTTATTGCGACACATATGTCAAATTTTTGGTGGAAAATGAAGGTTTCGGATGAGGTACCTATGCATACATATTATTCTCCTTCGTCTCAAGACACTATGTATTTGACCCAAAAGGGAGAACAAATTTCGACAAAACAAATCAGAGAATTAGGCGAAATAGAAGGAACAGAGCTGATATTAAAAGCAGATAAATTTAACGCCTCTATTGAGCAACAATATTCATCTTATCTAGCATCTAATCCTGGGATATCGGATGATCAGTTGGCTGACATAGAAGAACAGAAGAAAAAATTGAAGTCTAAAAAAGATGAAATCTTAGCGGAAGGTTATAAAGACCTTCACACAGTTGTCATGGCTTTTTTTAGCAAGAAAAACAAAAGTGATTCCGGGGTTCCTTTGGGATTATTAGGAATGTTCCTTTATGTGATATCAATGGCCGTTCTCGGGTTTCACTTATGGCATGGTTTTGCCTCGGCTTTTCAATCATTAGGAATGAACCACCCAAAATACACGCCACTTATTAAAGTGTTTGGGCGGGGATATGCAATTGTTGTCCCATTGTTATTTGCGATTATACCGATTTTAATTTATTTAAATAGTTAGAAAATTTTAATTATGTCAATTTTAGATTCTAAAATACCAGAAGGGCCGATTGACCAGAAATGGACGAATCACAAGAATCAAATGAAGCTTGTGGCTCCAAATAACCGGCCTAAAATAGATGTTATCGTTGTTGGAACAGGCCTTGCGGGTGCTTCTGCAGCTGCTTCTTTGGGAGAAATGGGTTACAATGTGAAATCTTTTTGTTTCCAAGATTCTCCTAGAAGAGCACACTCTATTGCTGCTCAAGGAGGTATCAACGCGGCCAAAAATTATCAAAATGATGGAGACAGTACTTACCGACTTTTCTATGATACCATTAAAGGGGGCGACTACAGATCTCGAGAATCAAACGTATACAGACTGGCAGAAGTTTCTGCAAATATTATTGACCAATGTGTTGCGCAAGGAGTACCATTTGCCAGAGAATACGGTGGTCTTTTAGACAATAGATCTTTTGGTGGCGTTCAAGTAAGAAGAACATTTTATGCCGCAGGACAAACCGGACAGCAGCTTCTTTTGGGAGCCTATTCAGCCTTGTCTAGACAAATCGGTTTAGGAAGAGTAAAAATGTACAATCGTCATGAGATGATGGACATTGTAAAAGTAGATGGAAACGCACGAGGAATTATTGCCAGAAACCTAGTGTCAGGAAAATTAGAACGACATTCAGCTCATGCAGTAGTTATTGCTTCTGGGGGATATGGGAATGTTTACTTTCTTTCCACGAATGCAATGGGTAGCAATGTTTCTGCAGCGTGGAAAATTCATAAGAAAGGAGCTTTGTTTGCGAATCCATGTTACGTACAAATTCATCCTACTTGTATTCCTGTTCATGGGACAAACCAATCGAAGTTGACCTTAATGTCAGAATCCCTTAGAAATTCTGGTAGAATATGGGTACCAAAGAAAAAAGAAGACGCAGATGCGATAAGAAATGGCAAATTGAAACCTACTCAAATTGCTGAAGAGGACCGTGATTATTATTTAGAAAGAAGATATCCTGCATTTGGACACCTTGTACCAAGGGATGTAGCATCAAGAGCTGCAAAAGAAAGATGTGATGCAGGATTTGGAATCGAAGCAAACGACACCAATGAAGGCGTGTATTTAGATTTCGCATCAGAAATCAAAAGTAAAGGAAAACAAGTAGCCTATGCTCAAGGCGATCATAATCCAAACGAAGAGACAACCATTCGACTTGGTAAAAAATGGGTAGAAGAAAAATATGGAAATCTTTTTCAGATGTATCAACAAATCACAGCTGAAAACCCATATGAAACCCCAATGAAAATCTATCCTGCTGTGCATTACACAATGGGTGGCGTTTGGGTCGATTACAACTTGCAAAGTACAATTCCTGGATGTTTCGTAGCAGGAGAAGCCAATTTCTCGGACCATGGTGCAAATAGGCTAGGGGCATCTGCTCTTATGCAGGGACTTGCTGATGGGTATTTTGTTCTTCCTTATACGATAGCCAACTATCTATCAAACGAAATTCGCACTGGTGAAATTTCAACCGATTCAAAAGAGTTTGAGAATGCTGAAATGGATGTCGCTGAAAGTATTTCGAGTTTAATGCATGTCAAAGGAAATAGGTCAGTAGATCATTTCCATAAAAGGCTTGGATTGATCATGTGGAATAAAGTAGGGATGAGTAGAAGTGAGGCGGGTTTGAAGTCGGCGATTGCAGAAATCAAAGGATTGAGAGATGAGTTTTATAATGATGTTTTCATCCCGGGAGAATCCAATGAAATGAATGCTGAACTTGAGAAAGCATTGCGTGTTGCGGACTTGTTAGAACTTGGTCAACTTATGGCGGTAGACGCATTGAATAGAAACGAGTCTTGTGGTGGCCACTTTAGAGAAGAGTACCAAGATGACGAGGGAGAAACATTGAGAGATGACAAGAAATTTAAATATGTTTCTGCCTGGGAATACAAAGACAGAGAAGCCACTAATTCGGCTTTACACAAAGAAGATTTAAAATACGAAGCAATTAAAATAGCTGAAAGAAACTATAAGTAAAACATACACAATGGCATCAAAATTCATTAACGTAACCTTAAAAGTTTGGAGACAGAAAAATGCTGATTCCAAAGGGAATATTGAAACATATCAATTATCCAAAGTGTCAACAGATAGCTCATTTTTAGAAATGCTTGATCAATTAAACGAGCAGCTTATAAATGAAAAACAGGCCCCTGTAGCTTTTGACCATGATTGTCGAGAAGGTATATGTGGATCTTGTTCATTATACATTGACGGAAGAGCACATGGCCCCCAAACCCAAACTACGACTTGCCAGCTACACATGCGTAGTTTTAATGATGGGGACACCATTTATATTGAGCCATGGAGGTCTAAAGCATTTCCTATCATCAAGGATTTAGTGGTAGATCGTTCTGCATTTGACCGTGTACAACAATCAGGAGGATTTGTATCGGTTAACACTTCTGGAAACACTATGGATGCCAACGCAATTCCTATCCCTAAGACAGATGCAGATAATGCCTTTAATGCGGCAACATGTATTGGTTGTGGTGCTTGTGTAGCTAGTTGTAAAAACAGTTCAGCCATGTTATTTGTTGGTGCAAAAGTTTCACAGTATGCGCTTTTACCTCAAGGAAAAGTCGAAGCAAATAAGAGGGTTCAAAATATGGTAAGACAAATGGACGAAGAAGGTTTTGGGAATTGCACCAATACTGGAGCTTGCGAGGTAGAGTGTCCAAAAGGAATATCTCTTGAGAACATTGCAAGAATGAATAGAGAGTTCTTAAAATCTAATCTTACTTCTGAGAAATAGTTGATTATTTCAGGACATTTACAGAACCATTAATAATGACTTTTTCGTCATTATCTTTGGGTTTAAACTTGATTACCCAGCTGTACATCCCAGCTTGCACAGGTACTCCCTTATTGATCCCATAAGAGCCATCCCAACCGGATTTGTGGTCATTGCTTTTCCAAATAATTTCCCCCCACCTGTTGTAAATACTCATTTCAAAATTGTAGGGGTCAAATCCACTTGTAAAGATGGGTTTAAACAACTGATTGTGCTCGTCTGCGTCCGGAGTAAAGGTGTTTGGAATGTAATAAATAAGCTGCTCTTCATAAGCAATTACTAGTGAAACGCTGTCTAAGCAGCCCTCGGGCGAAATCGCAATAAGTGTTGCCAAATAACTATTCTCTAAAGCCGTATTGTATTGATAAGAACCATCAATTTCGTATGAGGTACTACCATCTCCATAATTCCAAATAAAGTTATCTGCTCCAAATGATTCATTGTAAAAATGAATTGTAGAGTTTCCTGGGCCAATTGTACTTGGAGAAACCGTAAATGCAGCAATAGCCTCCTCAACACAAACAATGTCGGGATAGGTTTGTGAGGTGTCACATCCATTTATATCGACCATACTTATGGTTAAATCATAGCATCCGGCATCATCAAATGCGAAGTTTTGACTTCCGGTTCCAGAAGAAATATTACCGTTAGAAAACTCCCACACACAGCTTTGCGCGTTGATGATGGAATTTGTGAGGCTTAAGCTATAGGGAACACAACCCAAATTATTTAAGGGACTGATATCTGGCAACTCTGCCGCGTTAATTGAAATAGTCATCGTATCACTATTTTCACAATTGTTTATATCAATTCCGGTTAACATACAAATGGTATTACCATTAGGGGTGAAGCTAAATTCGCCTTGACTAGAATAGGGCAACCATTGTATTCCATCATGCCACGAATAGCTCTGAGCTCCACTCGCATTTAGGGTAACATTTTCACCGAAACAAATGGATTGATCTAAGCCCGCAGAAATATTTGGTAAAGGATTAAAAACAACTTCAGTAGAATCAACACAAATAAAACCATTGTCATCAGTAGCAGTAATAACATACCACAACGAACCAGGCGCTTCGGAAGGGTTCCCAATCATATTTTGAATATTCCCTAGCGAGTTTCCAGATTGTTCCCAGACATATGAGCCGTTGGAAACGGATGTGGCCGAAAGGTCAAAAACATCATCTTCACAAATAGGCCCAGAATTGGATGCAACGACGGTACAGATACAATTTGGATCTGTATCAGATAGAATGGTGAGTTGTGTTAAGTCAGTACAAACAAAGCCATTGTCATCAGTTGCCGTTACCTGTATGGGATAAGTGCCAGGACTCAATGCTGGTACATTTGCTAAGGTTTGTCCAGTACCCAAAACATTGCCCATCATGTCCCATTCATAAGTTCCGTTACTAACAGCTGTGGCATTTAAATCAAAAGTTGCGTTAAAACAAATGGGCCCACTATTAGATGCTGAGACCGTGCAGCTGCACTGTGGGTCATTTGCAGGTAAAACCGTGACCGTCGCGTCAGCGAGGCCTGTTGCTATGATTCCACTACCCAAATCCTCAGTACCGGTTACTGTATATACCGTTGTGCTACTCGGAGAAACGGTAATTGTTGAACTTGTCTGCCCTCCGGGACTCCAAGTATAATCTGTTGCACCTGTTGCGGTTAAGGTTGCGTTATCTCCAGGGCATATGGTTTCATTATTAACAGTAATTACAAGAACGGCAGTACAACTCACATCGGCAGAGCCATAAAAATCCAAAGGCAAGCTCGTGGTTTGGCTGCTATAATTTGATAGGCAAATAAGGTATTGTTCACCTGCAATAACAGGAAGACCTGGTTCAAAATTCGCCGCGTTTCCTCCTGGAGGAAGGGTGGTTGCAACACCTGTAAAACCGGCAGAAGAACCGTTCCAATTGCACCTAATTGGTGGAAGAGTATTGTTCAAAATATCATCGCATGCTGCGGCGTTATAGGGCCACATGATCCAGTCAAAAAATCCATTTCCACCAGCTTGTCCGAATGAAAACTCAAGAAGACCAGTACTGGCAATATTAATAACCATCCAGGTACTGTTTAATTCACCGGATAAAAGGCATCCAGCATTTCCAGAAGAGGGATTCGTTGAGGGGTTTGAAACATTCCCATTTAATTCTTGAATAGCTCCAGAACCGCTTGGATCAATAGCAAATGTTGAGTTGGTACAAATATTTACGGCATCAGGGCAATCACTCGCAGTGGACGCTTGTCCGAAAGCATTTTGAGAATATACAAATAGAAATAAAAATAGTCCAACAAGTTTCACATTACAGCTTTAGTTCTAGACGTGTTGGAAAGAAATAAGTTGCCCGTCAAAAGGCTTACTTTATTTGTCTTTTCTTGGAAGAATCTTTGTACCATCCTTCGTTGTCTTTTACCTCAACCGGGACATCTGACATTCCGTTAAAACGTCTTTGAATATTCATCCAATAGAAAAACCCGCCAAAACCACAGATTAACAAGAAGAAATTAATTGAGTTACCGATGATTTCGAAAATTTGAAAAGTCCATTGGAAAATGTCGCCGAGTAAGAAGAAAAAGTCTGTTGAATTCATAGTATCTAATTGGATATGACACAAAGAAAACAAATTAATTGCTTAAAACAAAATTCACAACTCCCCTAATAATTCGAATGTCTCTTTTGAGGCATTTTGTTCAGCAACTTTTTTTGAGCTCCCCCCGCCTAAGCCATAGTCCTGATTGTTTATTTGAACTACAATAGTGTATTCCCACTGGCCCGATTTATGTTCTTCAGAAACCAGCTTGAAATTGAGTTTGAGTTTTTTCCTTTGGCACCAAATATATAGCTTGGATTTAAAGTCAATTTCTTCCTGCAAGAGCTGATTGAAATCTAAGTATTTTCTAAACACATGATTTTTTAAAGCCTTTTTTGTTTTTTCATACCCGCCATCTAAATAAATCGCACCAACGATGGCCTCAAAAGCATTTCCCTCCAAAGAGCTAATGTTTATACTTCGGCTTTGATTGTAAAGAAGAACCTCTCGAATACCCATATCTTCTCCTAGTTTACTGAGGTTTTTGCGATTTACAATTTTTGATTTGAGTTTTGTTAATGCACCTTCATCATTGTCTGGGAATTTTAAAAAAAGGTACTCAGCCGTAATGGAGTCAAGAATGGCGTCTCCAAGATATTCAAGTCGTTCATTAGAATATTCTTCCCGATTATTCCCAATGAAAGATCGATGTGTTATTGCTTTTTGAAAATAGGATAGACGCTTAGGTTTATAACCAAACTTTGCGAGAATGAAACGAAAAAGTTTAAGTTCACCCTCTGTTTTCTTATTTCTAAACAAAGGTATTTTCAGAGCGTTAGGGCTTATATTTCTTTACAATTACACTTGTATTATGACCTCCAAACCCGAAGGTGTTCGATAGTGCAATATTTACAGTTCTTTTTTCGGCTTTATTGAAAGTAAAGTTGAGTTTGGGATCTAAATTGGGATCATCGGTGAAATGATTAATTGTTGGAGGGACAATATCTTCTTTCACTGCCATTACACATGCAATAGCCTCAATAGCTCCGGCGGCGCCTAAAAGGTGACCTGTCATGGATTTGGTAGAGCTAATATTTAAATCATAGGCTTTTTCACCAAAAACAGACTGTATGGCCTTAACCTCAGCTACATCACCAAGGGGCGTAGACGTACCATGCACATTGACATAATCAACATCAGCAGGAGTAATGTTTGCATCGTCAAGGGCAGATAACATCGTATTCATTGCACCTAAACCTTCCGGGTGAGGCGCCGTCATGTGATAGGCATCTGCGGACATACCACTACCAATAACTTCTGCATAAATATTGGCACCTCTCTTTACAGCGTGCTCATATTCTTCTAAAATCAAGGCTCCTGAACCTTCTCCAAGAACAAAGCCATCACGGTCAACATCAAATGGTCTAGATGCTGTTTGCGGGGAATCATTTCTTGTTGAAAGAGCTCTTAAGGCGTTGAATCCGCCCATTCCCATTTCATTCACGCAGGCTTCAGAACCTCCAGTAACAATGGCGTCTGATTTTCCGAGTCGAATTAAATTGAATGAATCGATCAAGGCATTTGTAGCCGATGCGCAAGCGGAAACGGTTACATAATTAGGGCCTCGTAATTCATGCTTAATGGAGATTTGTCCTGCAGCCATATCGGCAATCATCTTGGGTATAAAAAAAGGATTTAACCTAGGCGGCCCATCGCTTCCAAAATAATTTTTGGCTTCCTCTTGAAAAGTATTTAGACCTCCAATACCAGACCCCCAAACAACACCTATTCTGTCTCTATTGGGATTTGAGTCGAGAATGCCAGAATCTTTAAGGGCT
>JABJEE010000100.1 GCA_018665005.1 Flavobacteriales bacterium | reverse complement strand
GATGTAGGCGTACCCTCTAATAAAAAAGGAAATGGTTCATCAATATTTATTTGATTTTCTTTAGCAGTTTGCTCTATGTAGCTTTCTAATTGCTCGTATGTAACAACATTATCAGGAATGTTAATTGATTTCCATTTACTAACAGATGCATATACAACAAGAGCTGCTTTTTTTTCAAACGTGTTGTCAAAGGTCAGTGTGCTGTCAATAACCATTGTATTAAATGGGTTACTGTCAAATATTTGAATTTCACCTTTAAGATTTTCAAGTGCTCCAAGCGCATAAAGATGTTCAACTCCTTTTAAATCGGATAGGTTTGCTTTTGCGGTAACATCTCCCTTATGCATCATGTTCTTTAATGCTCCCTTATATTCTACTTTGAAATTACTTATAAACTCATTATCTAATTCCTTATCATCTGTTCCACATGATGTAATTGAGATTGCTACAAGTAGAATTATTATAAATTTCATAATCTTCATTTTAATATTGCCCAACGTTTCAGCTAAGGTAAGCAGAAACGGTTTGGTAGGCAAGGCTGTTTGCTTTAGGTGTTGTTATGGGTAGTTTGCTTTTAAAACCTATACTTGTAACCAAGTCTCACAACCTGTGTTTCGTAATAGTTGTTGCTGGTAAACTTGAATCCATCTCCAACTATTTCCTGTTTAATGATCATGGTGTTTAATAGATCAGAAGCATTCATAAAGAGTTCGCCTTTGCCTTTTTGAATGGATTTCTGAATACCTAAGTTTAACGCAAAACGACTGTCAATCTTTCCTTGAGGAATAATATCAGGCGCTAAATATATGGCAGTAAGTTGAATATCAAAATCCTTCTTTAAGTGAAAAATAGCATTGAGTTTTCCATTACCAGAAAACAGAGATTGCTCGGCTATTGTGAGTGTGTCGGTAATAGGGTATTTATTGACAACCGTAAATTCATCTATTTGATTGTCGTAAATATTGGCATTCATATTTAATGAAAACCATTTTGTGAAATCTTTAGAGAATACAGCTTCAATACCGATATTATAACTTTTACCCGCGTTTTGAAAAACATTATAAATCAAAGTTTCTCCTAGTTCAGTTGCTGCTATTCGTGTTATTGTTGCATCTGTCATTTGTCCGTAAAGAGCAGTATAGAAATATCCTTTTTTAAGATTCAATTTATAACCTAACTCCGCTTTGTTCGTGAACTGGGGTTGCAATTCAGGATTACCAACTTTAATTATTTCGGCATCATCATACTTAGGAAATATTCGAATATCTACCTCATTTGGTCTGTTAACTCTTCGGTTATAAGCTATGGTCAGTTTATTGTTGTCATTAATGCGATAACCCAATCTTAAATTCGGAAAGGGTTGTATGTAATCGTATCCATCACTTTGATAGGTCGGATGATTTGGATTAACCAGATAATTTACTTTGACATATTCAATACGCAATCCTACTTCGGCATCAAACTTCTTGTTTTGGAATACATAATTTCCATAAACAGCTGGTATAATTTCTTTGTAGTCTGCCCATCCACCAGCACTTGAATCAATCTGAGAATTTAAACCAGGAATGAATAACATATTGGTCGGAATAAATCTATTTCTGAATTTCACTCCACCTTCAAGCTTTCCATACTTTAAAGGCTTGATGTAATCAAAATTGAAATCTAGTACCTGTTCATCAGAAATCAGTTTAAAAGTATCTAAGCCAGTGAAAGTTGGATTAATGTTATCAAAATAGTACTGCTCATCTTCTCTGTGAAAGGTATAGTTTGTTCCAAGTGTAAACTGATGTCCCGCTTGCTTGAATTTATGCAGGTATGAAGCAGATCCAACAACTGTTGTTTTCAACTCATCTTCTAAAAATCTCCACAGTCTTTTACGTTCAGAAAAATCAACATTGAAAAATGGTTGATCACCTTTGTCAATGATGTCTTCACTACCAAAAAGACCAAATACCGTTATAGAGTTCTTATCATTTATGTTCCAATCTAATCCCAATTTAGAAGTTAAGAATCCTGTAGTTCGGTTTCTCATAGTTTGCTGATTGATGATGGTTCCGTCATCATATGTTCTGGTCACAAACTCATTTTTATTCAATGTTTGGGTATATAGATAGTCGGCTTGTAAAAAAAGATTGACCTTGTTCTTTCGGTAATTCAGAGAAAATGATGGATTGATTTTAGGAGTGTATTGAAATTGCGGTCTGATGGTTGGCAGGTTTTCTTTTTTGATCCATAAAGCACCCAAACCTCCAGTTATTCCAACTTTACCATTAAAGCCATTTTGATCTTCTTTCTTCAGTATGATGTTAATGATGCCTGCACTACCATTGGCATCATATTTAGAAGATGGGTTATTAATGATTTCTATTCGTTCAATTGATGAGGCTGGGATATTTTCGAGTCCACTTTGATTACCGAAACCAGTGAGTGCAGATTGTTTACCATCAATTAAGATGATTACATTTGGATTACCTCTCAGCTGAACTTTATTGTCTTCAATTGTAACCCCAGGTAGGTTTTGCATGGTTTGCAATACAGAACCACCGTTCTGGCTGATATTCTCATCAACTTCAAAAGTCTTTTTATCCATTTTGCCAGTAACGTCATCTTGTTTTCCGGTCACAATTACCTCTCCTAATTCTTTATGGCTTGGTGTGAGTTCAATTTTACCCATGTCAATAAAGTCAGAAGTGTTTCCAACATAAAAGGCCTGTAAGTATGGGTTGTAACTGATGAATGAAGCTTGAATGAGATAGTCACCTGGTTGTATTTTGTCCATGGTAAAAAGGCCGTCTTCATTACTAACAGCTCCTGTGATAAATGAAGAATCCTTTGCTGCTTTTAAAACTACATTGACAAATGGTAAAGGTTCTTTGGTCTCTTGATCTAGAACAGAACCAGATAAGGTCACAGCTTGCTCTTGTGCAGAGATGTGCAAAGGAAGAAAAAACAACAAGTAAGTAATAATAATTTCAATTTTCATACACAAATCCCCCATCTTCAATTGTATTACCCATAACGGTGCGTCTAAAGGTAGTTGGAAATTAGCTTTAGACAGTGTTAGGGTGCGTTTTCATTTGTTCTGTTTGTTATTCAAAATATCTCTGCTTGTTTGAGCATTCCAATTACTTGTATTAGAAACCCAGCAATTATTAAAATCAATCCTATTAATGTAAATGTTTTTGAAAATTTCCTACCTCTATCCCTATGTTGATTCAT
>JABJEE010000099.1 GCA_018665005.1 Flavobacteriales bacterium | reverse complement strand
TTCATTTAAATCATTGCTGGTTTGGACCGCAGAACCATCTCCAAAACTTAATGAAAATTCGTCTCCGTTTTCACTTGATGAATAATCAAAACTGACGAGCAAGTCAGCACATCCTGCACTTGGGTTTGCAGTTAAAACAGCAATCGGTGGGTTTAGAAGATCCACGAAAGCACTGTCCTCTACCGTGCAAACCGCGTCTTCAATACTCACATAATACCATCCAGAAGCCAAATCAGTCCAAACGGAAGCCGCTGGACCTTCTTGTCCGGTCATGCTTTCCCAAGAATAGTACACCCCATGTTCTGGTGTGGTTGTTTCTCCGCTTACAAAAACAGAGACAAATCCGTCCGGTTCGCAAGTTGCTGGACCTATATAAATGGTATCAACCATTAATGTCTGATTTAAGGTAATCGTTAAGGTATCGGTATTGCTAAAATCACAATTATCAGTAGCGGTAACATATACATCAATAGAGCCGTTTTCCGTTATTCCAGTTAAAATAGAATCGCCAACCTCTATTACATTTCCTAAAGTATCTGTCCATTCATAAGTGTAGGGCGCATATCCTCCTGTTGCAGACGCTCCTACCAATACGGATTGGTTCGCACACACCAACAAGGTGTCGGATTCATCAATATTAATGATCGGTCCATCCCCAATATATATAGTCCCAGAGGATACGATAGTGTCCCCACAAATGTTTACCAATTCTACCGTAATGGTTACCGATTCAAAGCCTTCATCTATGCCATCCTGAATAGGTGAAAGGTTAATTATTACAGAGTCTTGACCCGGCACAAATACCACAGAGTCTATTAAATCGTTATAATCCAATCCCTCGACAGCTTCTCCTCCAATGGTGTAATTAATAATCAGTGTGTCGGCGATCTCTCCCTCTGGTCTTGTAAAAATGAAATTTGCATCTGTACAGCCCTCAACAATTGTAGAGTCTCCCGATACAGTTGCCACTGTAACATCGACTGCGTCAGAAACGAAGCTCCCAGCCTCCAAGAATACAGCCGTATTTAAAAAAGAATCGGAACAATCCGCAATAGCAAACTTAAAATGATAGGTTTCACCACACTGTACGTTCAATTCAACAGGAATAGGAACAGTAAAACCATTATGAGTAAATGAATTGCCATTATTATTTATATAAAAAGCAGCATTCAATCCTGGATGAATTGTACTTATTGTTATCGGGGTATTTGTTCCAGGAACAACGGCAACATTTTGGGAGCCTCCAGGAAAACCGACAGGTGAAGCAAAAGGACCCGCTATTCCGGGGCCACTAACATAAAATGCAAAAACGTCGTTGAAAACAGTATTTACATATGTTAAATACTCATCAGAAGAAAAAACGAAATTAAAGGATGCTACATTCGACGAAGGAACAAAGTCAAATTCTAGAAAAGCAGCATCTGATGTGCTATTAATTGCAGGATTCACAGACTGTGCAACGGTCAAAAGATCATTGTCGGCCAATCCACTTCCTCCGGGCTGACCAGCATCTTGATCTCCTGGTCCTCCAATTAGTCCAGTAACCGGTCCTGCAGAAATAACAACCCCTCCATCAAAGCCAACATTTGAAGTTGAACCATCAAATGTTCCTATCTGGACATTGGCTCCAGTAAAAGTAACATTGGATATCGTAATCCCTGGCCCAACCAATTCTAAAGCATAATCCATCGGTGTTCCGCCTGTATTAACAGTCATTTGTGAGAACGCTGTGTTCACAAAGACAATAAAAGCAAATAAAAAATAGAGTACCTTCAATTTTGATTAAAGTTAGATATTAGATTCTTATAAGATTAGACTCAAACAAATTAAGTTAAGTTGCATGCAAAAATAAGCAATTATTCATTATTAAAAAAAAGCATTAATTTGGACATTCAAATTTTGAATAAAATGAACAAAACACAAGCATACATAAACACCAATAAAGACCGTTTTTTAACAGAATTATTGGAGCTTTTAAGAATCCCCTCAGTTTCTGCAGATTCTTCATTCAATAATGATGTTCAAAAATGTGCAGATACACTTTCGGAGAACCTAAAAAATATAGGATTATCAAATGTTCATGTATATCCAACCGCAGGGCACCCCATCGTTTACGGGGAAAAAATAATAGACGCATCATTGCCAACCGTTTTGGTTTATGGACACTATGACGTTCAACCTGCTGACCCACTAGAATTATGGCATTCTGACCCTTTTGATCCTGTTGTAAAAAAAACCGACTTGCATCCACAGGGCGCTATTTTTGCTAGAGGTTCTTGTGATGATAAAGGACAGATGTTTATGCATGTTAAAGCAGCCGAGGCAATGATCGCTTCGGGAGAATTAAGCTGTAACGTGAAATTTATGATTG
>JABJEE010000098.1 GCA_018665005.1 Flavobacteriales bacterium | reverse complement strand
GCACAACTTCTTACGGTACTACCTGAGGGTGGAGAGGATAAAAGTGTAAGTTTAAGCCAAATTAAAAATATAGGTATAATTAAAGGAGTTAAGGCATTAGTCATACGAACTTTGCCAAATAATGAAAAGAAAATCCGAGCAAACTACACCAATTCTAATCCTCCTTTTTTAGATTCGGATATTGCGGAATACTTGATTAATAATGGTATAGAGCATTTGCTTGTTGATTTGCCATCTGTAGATCAAGAACGCGATGGAGGAGCTTTGGCTTTTCATCACGCTTATTGGAATGTACCTAACAAACCAAACACAACAAGAACGATAACGGAATTTATTTTTGTTTCAGAAAAGGTAAAGGATGGTAATTATATTTTGGAGCTTCAGGTAGGTCCTTTAAAAAATGATGCATCACCAAGCAGGCCAATTCTCTACGAAAAAATGAAGTGAAATCTTTAAAGAAGAACAGGGCTTCTTATACAAAAGCCCGTGGGGCTCGCTAAAACTATTAAACTCTTATCAAACTATAAAATAGACATACCAAGAAAGGTATGTTTCTTAAATGTATAAGAAGAAACCTGTCCTATTAATTACAAAGTTATGAATATTTCTTGATTGGAAGTTCGTTTTTGGGAAAATAAATAGACCCCTACTTTCTATCTGAGAGCGCATTTAGTCCTTATTTACTTGATTATCAGTAGTGTGTAAATAAAAAAAAGGTCGTTTCCGACCTTTCTTTTTATTGATTGTTTGTGTTACTCCGTTGTTAAATCGATTAAGGAATACAGGAACTTCTCATGCAATTGACCCAGGTGGGTCGACTAAAACTATTAAACTCTTATCAAACTAGAAAATGAAACTGCTTCTCCAAGCAGTTCTTATATTGCATAAGAAGTTTCCTGTGTCTCTCCTTATTTCTATTATAAATGTAGAAAGTTAGTTTGGACCTCACCGACAGAATGAATATTTGAGCCTTTAGATTGAAAATAACAGCCTTTTGATTTATTATTTGTTTTCTGGTGATTAGGTTAAAAGGATAGAGCAGGGGCAGACCATTGATTTCTGTAGGTCGGGTATGAATTTAGTTCATTTTATAGTTGTAGTGGTTTGAAAACATCGATTCATATCTACTTAGATTTAGGAATGGTCTCAACTGAGATTTGAGTCCAT
The DNA here is from genome assembly GCA_018665005.1 of Flavobacteriales bacterium. Classification (GTDB taxonomy): domain Bacteria; phylum Bacteroidota; class Bacteroidia; order Flavobacteriales_D; family Crocinitomicaceae; genus UBA952. The sequence continues at coordinate 17,628 of JABJEE010000098.1, read as the reverse complement.
TATTTTTAGATCGAATATGAACAAAAAAAGGGAGTAAATAAAAAAAGGTCTTACGACCTATGATTGTGTTATGAAAAAACGAATTAAGAATACAGGAACCTCTTATGCAATTGACCCGAGCGGGTCGACTAAAACTATTAAACTCTTATCAAACTAGAAAATGAAACTGCTTCTCCAAGCAGTTCTTATATTGCATAAGAAGTTTCCTGTGTCTCTCCTTATTTCTTCTATAAATGTATGATGTTAAATAGGATTAAAGTTGTTGGATGAATATTTCTACAATCATATTGAAGATAACCTCTTTCTTGTTTATTATTTGTGTTTTAGAGAATCAAGAATTAAAAGTAATTCTACCACTTATCCACTGAGAGTCTAATTCGGTTTTGTGTTTTTTATAAAAATCAATAGCTGGATCATTCCAATCAAGTACTTTCCAATCCAATCTTTTTGCTTTGAGCTTTTCGGCTATTTTAATAATATCTTTAAAAAGTAATGATCCGACACCAAGTTGTCTGTATTCCTGTTTAACATAAAAATCCTCTAAATAAAGGCATTTTCCTTTCCATGTAGAGTAGGAGGTATAATACAAAGCAAAACCAATGATTTCATTATTCTTTGATGCTACAATGGCACTGCAAAGTTGCTCTTCAAATAAATGTTGTTTGAGTTCCGGGATAGTATTGCTTACCTCTGCAGGTGCTTTTTCGTAAATGGCTAATTCTTTTATTAATTGAAAAATAGCTGTTTCATCTCCGATTTGAGCTTTTCTTATAGTTATCATTGCACACCCGCTAGATTAAACCTGATTTTAAATCCGGTATTGATATTTCCTGTGGGGTAACTCGTTTGTACTTTGGGAGTGTTCAAATTTTGATCATAATAAAACATAAGCGTTAGATTGTTCGTCAGGTTATAATCTGCTGATATTTTTATCGACATGGTTTTTTGTCCTGCAGTAGCTTGATTGGTGTTTTCAACAATTTTTCGAATCACTGTAAGGTTATCTCTAAACGAAAAGTCAAACTTAATATTGACATCACTTGGTTTAATGTTTTTAAAGGGGAGTTTTACATCCTTAATCCTAGCGGCAGTTCCTATCACGATTTCTTCTGATAATGATTCTGTAACTTGATTGTTACTAAGAGCTAGAGTCGATTGTCTGTCTTTTTTATATTCAAAACGAGTTTGGAGGGTGTGTCCGAATATTTTCCAGTTGGCATCGATCCCTATTAGAGGTGAAAAACGTTCTGAAAGGACTACATTTTGAATTTGCATTTCTGGTATATAGTTGTTGTCTATGTCTAGATTATTTAAATCGCCATTTTGGTCTTGTGTTCCATTTAAATTCGTTTGCATTCCATTTACGGAAACAGATGAGCTGTAACCGTGTCTTACAATAAATGACTTAAGGAATTTTTTTGTGAACTTGTATTTTGTTAGACCACTATAATTAATTGACCAATTGGGTAGCGGTGTATTTTGCAGAGGATTGATATTCTTGTTGTTGATTCTTGAGTTATTGTATGCGGTCATAAATGAACCAAGTACGACATCTTGTTGAGAACCAGAATATCCCGAGTAGAACCCATTTGAGCTGATTAAAGATGAATTGGAATTTTCTTGACCTACAATTTGTGACACTTCAGAACGATTGTCCAAAAGGTTTTGAAAAACCTGAGATTGATAATCGGCTCCTTCTTTTGTGAAGGCTGTTCCCCATGTTATGGTTGAATAAGTAAGTGTTGCAGTTTCAAATCGACTCTGTCCTTCAAATTGCGTTGTCGCATCATTCCACCTGTAAAACTCTCCACTATTTTGCGAATAATTTCGGTTTAGGTTTAGGTCAATATTTACATCCTTCAATGGCTCCAAAGTAGCTCTCATTGTGAGGTTGCTGGAATGGGTTATTCCGTATTGGGTATTCAGATTTTCATTCTGAACCAACCAACTGTTTTGGGTAGCTAGATTGGATACGCTATAATTATTTTCTCTTCCAAACACATCATATCCTTGTTGCCCAAATATAAAACCAGTTAGGGGTGTTGTTGATGAGTTCATTCCTAAGAATCTCGTTTCTTCACCGTAGCCTGGTAATATAGTACCATCATTTAAGCTATATGTTCCGGATATATTACGAACTGTCATAATTAATCTAGCAAAAAAACCAGCAATTTTAGGAACTTTACGTTTTGCGCGTAATTCTTTTCGGGTTTTCTTTTTATATGCTTTATTCTTTTTCTTATATGTTTTGAGTTGTTCTCGATTCATGGAATCCAGAGGTTTGTCTGGTTCAAGATCATCAACTTTAATCCATTCCCATTTTTCTTTCTCTTTGTTTTCACTTGCATCTTCCTCACTCTCTCCGTTAGAACGACTTCCTGGACCATTTCTAGGATTTATTCTTCCACGAGCGTTTCTTCCATCGGCAAGTACCTTTTTGAAAAATGGCACCTTATTGTAGAGATTAACAAAATTGGCCTGTGCAGTCGTGTTAATACTCCTATTGTTTTGAATGGTATTACCAAATTCACTTTGACCTAATGGTGCTCTAGCCCAGTTGTAGCTGCCAGTATATTTAACATTAGCACTAATCCAATTCGTCAAAGGGAATTTATCAAATGGTATTTTATAGTTAATAGAATAATTGTGACCGTATTCCATTGTTTTACCGAAGGTTGACATTTGAGATCTAATGGTGTCCAAAAATTCTTGATAACCATCAGGGTTATTAATGCGATCGACACTATTATTCCCTTCTTCAAAAATAGATTTATTGGAAGCTGAAAAACTGGTTTTTAAATTTCTGGTAATATCGTATCCGATTTGATAATTTCGATTCCAATCAAAACGTTTTAAAAAGATGGGCTCAAATTCATAGTCTGGAACAAGGTTATTTCGTACTTGTCTTTCATTATAAATTCTGGAGTAGTCATTCGTAAATGAAATGTTTTTCGGCATTAAAAAGAGGTTGAAGTCCTTTATAAGCTTTAAGTATTTCGACTTTTGTACTGGTTTCCATTTCTTAAATGGTTGAAATGGTTTCCCTTTAAAAGTGTAGTTATAATTCAAGGCGCCTGTCCAAGTTTTTGTGAGGTCTTTTTTGGTATTAAAGTCTCTTTGAAGGTTTTCAGCATAGGCATAGCTAGCAGCCCAATTAGAAATTTTCCAAAAATGATTTTTTGAACCTGCCTTTGCCTCTTTACGAACATTAGCAAAGTTGAAGGATTTCCGTTCATTAAAATCTTGTCCTAAAGCAGCTCTTTCTTTTCTTTTATCCGGTTCATAATCTGATAGCTTAATGTCTGGATTGAATGGATCATATTCTGGATTAATAATTCCTAGAGAATAACCATAAAAGAAAGGGAGTGAAACCCGTGCCTGCTTTCCAAAAAATTGTCCAAGCTGTATGCTAGAATTGAAGTCAAAGCCAATTTGCTCATTTCTTTGACGATCTTGAACACGGCTGTCTACGCTTCCCCAATTTATTCCTGAATAGTTTCCAGAGGCATTAATATTCGCAAAGTCAGCAAGCTTCACTTGCACTTGGCCGACGGCTGCAGATCCCCCTTCACTCACAAAATCAGTCAATCTCAATTCATTAATCCATGCAATTATACATTCGGATTCTCCATTATCCGGCTTCCATATATTGTTAGGGTCATTTTTCAATGGATTTCGAACTCCAACCATTATGGTCTTTAGCCCTTGAAGATTTGGGCTTCCTTTTACTTTAATTCTTCTATTGGTATTTGGGAGCGTTTTTGAATATTCAACAATGTATGAAATCCCATTAGCTCCTTGCTCTATATCCTCGTTCCTATCTTTTTTCAAATCAATAAAGTCATCAAAAACAATTTCTATATTATTGTTTTCTGGCCAAATATCTTCAGGAGTTGTTGAGCCCCAAGGAGTAACATCCAACGGAAGTTCGTATTCATAGTAATTGTCTACAAAATCAGTTCCCAATCGAATAAACATGGTAACATCTTTATTTTTAAGTGTATTTGGAATGACTTCTTCTGCGTGAGCAAACATTTTTAGTTTTCGGTAGGTTCGCACATCAAATTGCACATTTCTATAGGCCGCTCTAGCGTCTCCATCTTGTAGATTACAAATATCCAAAACCAATGACTGCTCATTCATTTGCCTCTGATAAACCTGAGATGGGTCTACTTCTCTAAGAATTCCAGGAGGGATTTCATATTTTACCGGGCTTCTTTGGTCATTTTCTTCAACATTGACAGCTCCAATATTAAAGGTGGTTAAGTTTGGATCTTGTTGAATGCTCAGTCCGGGCTGGCTCAAGTCTTCATTAAACCTTCTCCATTCTCCTCGAATTAATTCAAGACGCGCAAATCGCAATACCACCTCTTCATCAAATTCTTTAAGAAACATTCGCATGAATCTAATCGATCTAAAATCTTGAATCCCGTTAACTTTTTTCTCAAAGTCAGCAATGGGAACTTTGAATTGATACCAGGTTTCTGTTTTGTTTCCGTCTTCGTAAATCTGTTTATTGGTGACATAATTTTTGCCTTCTTGCAGATCTTCTGGTCTCATACTTATCTTATACTGAAAGTAGCTCTCCGTTTCAGAGAGATTGTTGTCCTGATTAATGTCTTCGATATCAGGCATGTTGGTGCCTTGTGTTGGGTATCCATTTGCATTTGCAGTATCAGACATCTCAGTTGTAGGAGAATTACCTTCCATTCCATTAAAACGCTTATACCTATTTAGGATATCAGCTTCAATATTGTCGTAATTGTCATCAAGATAATAGTTGTAATCGTCATTTGAAGGGTCAGAAATCATTCTAGATTTCGCGGTTGCTGTAAGGTTAGGGTTGCTATCTACCCAATTCACATAATTTTCAAATGCGATTTTTTCTTCATCGTTGGTCCATCCATCTAAACCAATATCTTGATTTAATCTTGATTCAGGATCATTATCAAATGCGTTGACAACAACTTGTTGTGTCGATACTTTTGCCCATTCTGTTGTATCAATATTATCACTGAGCGATACTCCTTGACCTGGAAGGCCATTTTCAAAACTTTTTCTTGAATCAGGAAGAACATCTTCTGAAATATTACCCAGGTTGAAATATAAATCTCCACCATTATGAATTGCCAGCGTATCTACATTTTCTGCATCTTGGTTGAACGGGTCCAAAACCCAAAATTGTATAAACTCAATGTTCGCTAATTCAAAATCGTTGGTTGTGAGACCTCTCATGATTCCTCCCCACCTGTTTTCCGGATCAACAAAACGACCAACAGAGTCAACCGTATTGGTTGTATCGTAATTATACATCCCCCTTTCTTCTGGATAGAAAGCCAAATCCAATATGGGTATATTTTGGATGGAGCCATATTGCAGCTGTTGGTTTGGAAAGATGTCACTTTGATTCACCAATCGCATTCTGCTATCGGCAAGGATTTCGCCGCCGTTTTGTTTGATGTGATCAGGTGTTAATGAATTGCTTTGATAAAAAACAGGGTCGATGACATACCAAGATGTTTTGGCTCTTTTAAACCCTGCCGAAAGATCTTTAAAACTCGCTTCTGGGAATAAAGAAGGTTGGCCTTGAGGAACTGATGCCAAACGCCATGCGGTTACAGTTCTCAGATCAATAGCACTTTGGGCCGCTTCGAAGTCGTCAATATATGATGTTCCTTCCTTATTGATGGCTCTTGGTTGTCCAGGAATGAGGTGTGCAAACTCACCTGTGAATGAGATGGTTGATTTTTGTTTTGTTGATATGACCGGCAAGAGATCTACCAGTTTTGTTAAAAAAGGAACGTCTGTTCTAAATGCGAGATCTGCACCAATCACATTGTTTTTAAATGGTTCGCTTCCAAAATCTACTTTTTGGGTAACCGGACGTTCCATCATTCTAATCCATGTTGCTCCAATCTTGAATTTGTCACTAAAACGATATTGGTAACGACCCCCTACCATTGAGCGGGCTTGAAATCCAAAGACAGAGTTGCTCTCAATAGAAATCTTTATTGGAGTATTGGATTCGAGAATTCCTGTATTCAATATTTTAACACGTCCAAACGCATAATCAACGGTATAGTCAACTCCCTCTATCAATCGTATTCCTCCTGCCGTAACCGATACTGATCCTTCAGGAACCGACATTACATTTAATGGTATGTCTGAGGTAATAGAGGATTGGTATTCACCTTTAAACAAAAATCTATTTTTGCTAGGTATCTGTTGAGCGGCTGTTTTTGTGGAATCGTATAATTCGTGAAAAGCGATTTTATCTACAGTAATCTGAGGAATGCCTGCATCAGTCATTTTGTCCGCAAGCGTTTTTCCGAACGGTTCAATTGTAGAGAAAAATATGCGCCCATTCTTTTTGTTAATTGTTCCACCATTATCAATTTTGTTACCCACTTGATTAAATGGTGCGAAGTCAAATACCCCATCTGAGAATGGTTGGTTGTTTTGATTGATTTTATCCATATCAATCAAGGTTACAATTTGTTTATTGTCAACGCCATCTAAAGGCATAATTGGGAGCTCGACTGATGTTTCTGGGTTGTTATATAAAACGTCAATCTTAAAACCTAATTGATCAACTTGATAAGCGCCAATCGAGTACACGTTTTTCATCATCAAGTCCCATACCTTGTTGTTTGGATTGGTGATGGTTGGCTTTAATAATTTAAGTATTAAAGCATCCTGACCCGTAGAGCCATCGGTCGAAAATTCACCAATCTGATAGGTCTCTCCGCGATAAGTATATTCATAGGCAACACTCAGTACTTCATCATTGTTAAGGGGCGTATTAAGGGAGATATATCCAAGTAGGGCATTGTAGGTGTAATCACTTTCTTCTAGCCTTCGAGCATTTTCTAACTTTTCATATTCAACTGCTTGATTAAAGGGTCCAGGAGTCGTAAATTGAGAACTCAATACTCCAACAGAATTGGCAAAACCCCTAACTAGAGGTTGGTTTGATGCCCAATTATAGAGTCCATTTGATTCATTTCTAGGGATGATGTCTGTAGAATAATTACCGGGGTTTCCCTGGCAGTTGTCTTGCTGAGACTCACCAAGATCTGAAAAAGCAATAATATTTCTGGTGTTTTCTATACTATTGTTTCTGTTGGTTACCCATACCTCAATTCTTGTAATGTACATGGTTGAACTAACCACAGGAAGAGTCGACATGGCTTCATCATAGTGTTGCTGATGATAGAGGTTTAAAAAGTAATGTCTGTTTGCTTCATAGTTGTCGGCCGTAAGTTCAAATTCTTGAACCTGGGATTTCCCACTTACATTGATTTCATTACGTTTTCCTTTAGATGATGCTGCTATCAAATCAACAGTGGCTCTTCCAAATTTAAGCTGTGTTTTGGCTCCAAATAAGGTTTGAGATCCTTGAATCAATGAGGTTGGAAGCTCCAAGGCAACATTACCTAGGGCGATCTTTTGCAGAATCTGATCCTCATCTCCAGTATGTTCTAGTTTGGAAATATTTTCAAAATCAAAAGAGGCTTGGGTATTGTATTTTGCTCCAATCTTTAGCTTCGTTCCAATTTGTCCAACAATATCCATATTGATGTTTTGCTGAAAATCAAAACGTGTTACTCTCCTTTGACGAAGGGGAAGAAGGGGGTTGTCATATCGTGATGAATTGGCTCCAAGAGATAATTCTATATTTCCTTGAGGCTTGATAGTTATTTTGTCTGAACCGAAAAAATTCTCAAATGCTTTGCTTCCAATTGTGATGGGTAATTCGAATGCTCTATTTTCTTCTGTTTCTTCTTCAATGAGCTCTACCCAATCTTGAGACATTGACTTCTCTCTTTTGTATTCGAGATATTCTTCCAAAGTCATGGTAGATGGATTCCTATAATAAAGACCACTGCCTAGTGATTCGGAGAATATAAATGTTCCTGATAAGGGGTCGTAAGTGATATTTTGATTTAATCCTGATGGGTCACCAAGATCGAACCGTTGATTGTCAATTTGAAATGGGTTAACGGGATTGAATATTGGGAAAGGCAATTCAAAAGGATTGTTCTGGGAAAAGGCTGAAAAACCAATGAACAGGAAGAGGAAGATTAATCCCTTTTTTAATTTAAAATGATATGTACGCCTATTGTTCAATTTACAGTTGCTTCAACGCTTCTTTGATCAATTCCTCAACTGATTTATCATCAGAAATAAACTTGTTTAATGTTTTTTCTGCTGCTTTTTTGTCGAAGCCCAAAGAAACTAAAGCATTTAACGCATCAAACTTGTTTGTATTGTTTGTGCTAACGATATTTTCATCTTCAGAATTGAATCTAACAACTTTCCCTTTTAAATCGATAATAACACGTTGTGCGGTTTTGGCTCCAATCCCTTTTACACTTTGAATAGTAGCTACATCATCAGATTGAATTGCATGGGCAACTTCTGACGGAATTAATGAAGACAACATGATCATGGCTGTATTAGGTCCAATTCCAGAAACGCTAATGAGTAAATTAAACATATCACGTTCTTCTTTTGAGTAGAAACCATAAAGTATTTGGGCATCTTCACGAACGATTAACTTGGTATATACCTTTATCGCTTCAGTATCACCCAATGCACTAAAAGTGTTTAATGAAATTTTGATTTCGTAACCGACACCATTACAGTCAATGATAAGATTGGTTGGGTTTTTTTCAATGAGTTTTCCTTTTATTTGTGCAATCATTATTTTTTGTTTTGAGACTGAATTGCTGCGATTTTTACCATATTATTAATTTCTCGGACACTTGCCCCTAATTGCATAACATGTATAGATTTGTTTAAACCAATGAGTATTGGTCCAATCGCATCGCCGTCCGTCATTTGTTGTAAAAGTTTGTACGATATATTTCCTGAAGACAAATTGGGAAATATCAATGTGTTCACTTGTTTATTGGCCAATTGAGAAAATGAAAATTTATCATTCATTAATTCTGAATCCAAAGCGAAATTTGCCTGGACCTCACCATCCACAACAATGTTGGGGTGATTTTCATGAAGCAATTGAACGGCTTTAGACATCTTAACCGCATCTTCACCCGGAGATGATCCAAAGTTAGAATAGCTTAAGAGAGCAATTTTTGGAGCGATATTAAATTTTCTAATTGTTTTTGCCACATTTACAGTAATCTCAGCAATCTCTTCTGCACTAGGGTTAAGGTTTATGGTGGTGTCAGCAAGAAATAAAGGCCCTCTTTTTGTGTTTAAGATGTACATTCCGGATACCACATTCACATCTTTGTTTAGTCCAACACATTGAATCGCGGGTTTAATACATGTTCTGTATGCCCTGGTCACTCCTGTAATCATAGCATCGGCATCACCCTGTTCAACCATCATTGAACCATAATAATTTCTTTCCCTCATGACTTGAATGGCTTCATATTCGGTAAAACCCTTTCTTTTTCGGTTTTCGAAGAAGACCTTCCCGTAACTATTCCGTTTGTCTTTTTGATCATCAGATTTAGGATCAATAATTTCAAGATCTGGGAGTTCAATAGCGTATTCTTCCATGAGGTCTTCGATTATATTCTTCTTACCTAGAAGAATAGGTATGGCAACACCTTCCTCAAGGGCCATTTGTGCAGCTCGAAGTACCTTTACATTATCAGCTTCAACAAAGACAATTTTCTTTAAATTATTTTGGGCTTTAATGGTGATATTTCTTAGTAATTTATTATCAAGACCCAGTCTTTTTTTCAGTTGATGGTCATATTGTTCCCAATCTTCAATGGGGTTTTTGGCAACTCCAGAATCAATAGCGGCCTTGGCAACTGCTGGTGCAACTGAGTATATCAGTCTAGGATCAAGAGGTTTTGGAATAATCTGGTCTTTTCCAAAAGAAATATTGGAGCCACCATAGGCTTCAATTACTTCCTCAGGAATGGTTTCTTTGGCAAGAGAAGCAATGGCGTGAACAGCAGCAAGTTTCATGGCTTCATTTATTGTAGTTGCTCGGACATCAAGTGCCCCACGAAAAATAAATGGAAATCCAAGAACATTATTGACTTGATTAGGGTGGTCAGATCGCCCAGTTGCCATGATGATGTCTTTTCTCACCGATGTCGCTTGCTTATAGGATATTTCCGGTTCAGGATTAGCTAAAGCAAATACTATCGGGTTTTTACTCATTTTAGCAATCATATCTTTAGATACAAGGCCTGCTCTAGATAAGCCTAGAAATACATCTGCCTTTTTGAATGCATTTTCGAATTCAATATTCTTATCGTGAACAGCGAATTGTTTCTTCATGACATCTAAACCCGTTCTGCTTTTGCATAGCAAGCCTTTTGAGTCAAACATGAAAATGTTTTCAAGTTTGACGCCTAAAGAGTGATATAGCTGAGCGCAAGATAGTGCAGATGCTCCTGCGCCTGATACGACAACTTTGATTTTTTCAATTTTTTTATTGGCAATTTCCAAAGCATTGAGAAGGGCTGCAGAGGATATGATAGCTGTACCATGCTGGTCGTCATGCATGATTGGGATGTTCAATTCTTCTTTTAATCTTCTTTCAATTTCAAAAGCTTCAGGAGCTTTAATGTCTTCAAGATTTATTCCTCCAAAGGTTGGTGCAATAGCTTTAACCGTCTGAATAAAAAGCTCAGGGTCTTTGGCATCGATTTCGATGTCGAAAACATCAATATCAGCAAATATTTTAAATAACAATCCTTTTCCTTCCATTACCGGTTTTGAGGCCTCTGGTCCTATATCGCCTAGTCCTAAGACTGCCGTACCGTTAGATATTACGGCGACAAGGTTTGATTTGCTGGTGTATTTGTACACATCGTCAATATTTTCCGCTATTCTTAAACAGGGCTCGGCAACGCCAGGGGAATATGCCAAAGATAAATCTCTTTGGGTGGCATAAGGCTTTGTTGGGATTACCTCTATTTTTCCGGGTTTGCCCCCTGAATGATAATCTAGGGCATCTTGCTTTCTGACTTTAGACATGATAAGTTGTTAAGGGCAACAAAGATAACAAATACAAGGAGTATAGCACCAAAATAGCGTGCTTAAGATGCTTCAGAAAAAATAATCTAAATTAAATGTTTGGAAACATGACGGATGGGTCTTCCGAAGCAAACAACATTTGTTCTGGGTTTTCCAATAGTTCTTTAACATTCACTAAAAAACCAACAGATTCTTTCCCATCAATAATTCTGTGATCGTATGAAAGTGCCACATACATTATAGGTCTAATTTCAACCTTTCCATCAATAGCAACAGGTCTTTCAACAATGTTATGCATTCCAAGTATTGCAGATTGAGGAGGGTTGATGATGGGAGTGGAAAGCATTGATCCAAAAACACCGCCATTGGTTATGGTAAAAGTACCTCCAGTCATTTCATCTGGAGTTATTTTTCCATCCCTTGCTTTTATCGCTAATCTTTTAATATCTGCTTCTATTTCGTGAAGTTCCATTCCTTCCGCATTTCTTACCACGGGAACCATCAGCCCTTTTGGAGATGAAACGGCGATGCCTATATCTGCATATTCATGTAAAATGATTTCTTTATCTCCTAGTTGAGCATTTACTGTTGGAACTAATTTTAAGGATTCAGTAACTGCCTTGGTGAAGAATGACATAAATCCAAGATTTACACCAAATTTTTCAGCAAAGGCTACTTTGTATTTTTTCCTGAGGTCCATAATGGGTTTCATGTCAACTTCGTTAAAAGTTGTAAGCATGGCAGTTTCATTTTTAACGGCCACCAATCGCTGAGCAATTTTTCTTCTCAGCATCGACATTTTTTCCCTAGAAGTTTTTCTTCCTTCAGGTTCAAACCCACTAATTCCAGAGCTTGCCGTATTAATCACATCTTGTTTGGTAATTCTACCATCCCTTCCTGTTCCTTGAACATCCTCTGATTCAAAGCCTTTTTCATTCATTAATTTAGAAGCGGCCGGGGATGGATGTCCTGTGGCATAAGTTTTTTTACTTTCAGAATGAATTTCTGGTATTGACGAGTTTTCTATTGAAGGGGTCGGACTATCGACCTTTTTTACTTCAGGAGCATCTTTTGGTTTTTCTGCACTCGTATCAATGGTACAAACAACTTGACCTACTTGAACGACATCTCCTTCTTCGGCTTGGAATGCGATAACACCACTTTCTTCAGCAGGGAGCTCAAGTGTTGCCTTGTCGGAATCTACTTCAGCAATGGCCTGGTCTTTATAAACATAATCACCTTCACTAACAAGCCATGCTGCGATTTCCACTTCCGAAATTGATTCTCCTGGACTAGGAACTTTCATTTGTAACAAACCCATATCCTTATTCTTTATTTTTTGTTGTTTTAGCGAATGAAAAGATTTCTTGAAATAAAATTTCCAATCGCTTTTCATGTAGATGCTTTGAGCCTTCAGCAGAAGCTGCACTGGCAGGCCTACATATTCCTTTAATGTTTTCATTACGAAGCTGCATGGCTACATGAGTCCATGCTCCCATATTTGCAGGCTCTTCTTGTGCCCAAATAAGGTTTTTTGCATTGTACTTATCTCGGATTTTGTTTAGTTGGTCTTTCGGCCAAGGATACAGCTGCTCAACCCGAACGAAAGCCATGTTCTTAACATTTAAATCCTTTGCTTTTTGTTTCATCTCATAATAGATTTTACCCGAACATAAAACCAGACTGTCTGTGCTATTTGCATTTGCTTCGGGGTCATCAATTATTTCAGAAAATCCCCCTTTTGACATTTCTTCAATTGTTGAAACAGCCATGGGGTGACGAAGAAGAACTTTTGGTGTAAAAACAACCAATGGTTTTCTAAATTCTCTTTTTAATTGTCTGCGTAAAAGATGAAAATAGTTGGATGGAGATGAGGCATTTACAATCTGCATGTTTTGATCAGCACATTGTTGTAAAAACCTTTCCATTCTACCACTAGAATGTTCTGCTCCTTGCCCTTCATATCCATGAGGTAAAAGAAGAACCAAACCACTTGGTGTTGCCCACTTGTCTTCTCCTGCAGAAATAAATTGGTCGATAACAATTTGAGCGCCATTGAAAAAATCTCCAAACTGTGCTTCCCAAACGGTAAGATCGTTAGGAGTAGCTAGGGAATACCCATATTCAAATCCTAAAACGCCGTATTCACTTAGAAGAGAGTTGTATATGGAGAAATCAGCTTGATCCTTTGATAATAAATTCAATGTTTCTATTTGATCTTCCTTATCTTCCGTAATAACTACGGCATGTCGGTGAGAAAACGTTCCGCGCTCTACATCTTGACCTGAAATTCGGACAGCATGCCCTTCTACCAAAAGGGAAGCGTAGGCCAGCATTTCTGCACATCCCCAATCCAATGAGTTTTTTTCAAAGGAGTGGAGTCGATCATTAAATATTTTACTGATTTTTCTAAAATATTTATTTCCTTCCGGAAGAGTAGAAAGTTTTTTACCTAATATTTTTAGCGATTCCAAGTCAACGCCTGTTTCAGGAGATTTGTCAAAATCTTGTACGTTTCCATAACGGTAATCTTTCCATGTTTTACTTAGAAACTCATGTACCAATGCCTTTTCAGATTGTCGCGACAAAGCGAATTCGTCTTCTAAAAACTGAGCGTACTCACCTTCAATTATAGTGGCCTTGTTTTTTTCAAGTATTCCTGAACTGCTAAGGTCTCCAAAATAGAGGTCTTTAGGGTTGGGATGTTTCCCAATTAGGTTGTACAGTTTAGGTTGGGTGAATTTAGGTTCATCTCCTTCGTTATGCCCATATTTTCTATAACAGAGAAGGTCGATAAAAATATCACGATGAAATAGTTGGCGGTATTCCATGGCAATTTCTACTGCTGTAACAACTGCCTCTATATCATCTCCATTTACATGGAATACTGGTGAAAGTGTTGTTTTTGCGACATCTGTACAATAGGTCGATGATCTTCCATCTAAATAATTCGTAGTAAAACCAATCTGGTTATTCACAATAATGTGTATGGTTCCTCCGGTTCTATACCCATCTAATTGCGCCATTTGAATGGTTTCATAGGCAATTCCTTGACCAGCAATCGCTGCATCACCATGAATAAGTACAGGACAAACAAGCCCCTCATCTTTTAATTCATGATCAATCTTGGCTCTTGCAATTCCTTCCACTACGGTATTTACAGCTTCAAGATGCGAAGGGTTTGGCGCAAGGGTCATTCCTACTTTTTCTCCGTTGTCTAAAGTCACTTCTGACGTAAAGCCTTGATGATATTTTACATCTCCATCAAATGTTGTTTCAAAATCAAATTCTTTTCCTTCGAATTCTGAAAATATATCCTTTGGTCTCTTTTTAAAAATATTGGTAAGGGTATTCAGTCTTCCCCTATGAGCCATACCCATAACAAAGTCTTTTACCCCGAGTTCAGCCCCTTTAGATACAAGAACATCTAGTGCAGGTATTAACGATTCGCCACCCTCAATAGAAAACCTCTTTTGACCAACGAATTTTTTGCCAAGAAATGATTCAAATCCATGAGCCCTGACAAGCATATTAAACAACTTGAGCTTTCTCGCTTCGTTGAAAGTAGGTCGATTTTTTATTTCAATTTTATTTCGAAACCATTCAAGTCTATCCGGACCTCGCATGTACATGAATTCGATTCCTATCGATTGACAATAAGTAAGCTCTAAGTGGTCAATAATTTCTTGAAGAGTTGCAGGGCCAATATTTACTTGTTCACCTGCTTGAAATGTGGTTTTTAAGTCTTCTTTGGTTAGTCCAAAGTTTTCAATATTTAAATCAGGAGAATATTTCCTTCTTTCTCTTACTGGATTTGTTTTAGTGAATAGGTGTCCTCGTGAACGGTAACCATTAATCAGGTTAATGATTTTGAATTCTTTTTGAAAATTCTCAGGAATATCTCCAGATTCTTCATAATTAATGTGAGCGAACTCGAATCCCTCAAAGAACTTTTTCCAGCCCAAATCGACGCTATCAGGATCTTTTTGATATTCTTTATATAAATAATCTATGGCACTTGGATCGGCATTGCCGATATATGATAATTCATCCATCAAATCAGAATAATAACTATAGAACAAAGGTATTAATTTACTCCTTTTAAATGGACATTGATTCGCAATATTTTGCTTTGAGAATAGTACGGGGGGGATTCACTCAATTAAAAACACTTAGAAACGTTGATTTTAATTAATAATTTATTGAAACACTTTATTTGTTTTCAATGTTGTTTAACGCTAAAAGAACCATGTTTTCTACCTTGAATTCCCGAATTTCTTTTATTTCACCTTCTGTTTTAAGAACCAGAAAGTAATTTCCATCAATCAAATTATTTAAGTGGATTTGCATTGATCCTTCCGTCATTATTGATGGAATCATGATATTGTATTCAGATCTCAATTCAATCTCATCAATATTTGTATCATTCCAAGAAATAGTAAGACTCTTTGCAACAACTGCCTCTACTGGTTCTGAAGGAGTAGGATTGATGTTGTCGTTTAATGGGCTAGCTAAAAGTGATAGGGCTAAAATGAATGGAGCAGTCATGGTAATGTGTTTTTGTTGTTTGTTGAATCAAAGATGCTAGACTTAAATCGATTTACTCCTATCATTCATCAGTTGCGATGAGGATTTACATGAAGACCATGAGAAGAGACTGCGTAGAAACACGTAGTAGAGATATAAAACATTTCTACAAAATAAAAAAAAGGGCCGAGAGGCCCTTTTTATATAATTACGAATGAATTATTTCTTAACAAATTGCTTCATGATGGTAGAACCATCATTTGAAACTTTTACTTGATAAATTCCATTGGCATATGTTCCCAAATCAATTTGGATTTTCATATTGGTATCAAGGGTGTAAGAATCAATTGTTTTCCCTGTGATATCGATGATTTCAATGGCCGCATTCTTCGTGTCTAGCATCGATAGATCTACAGTGATTAGATCTTCAGCTGGATTAGGGTAGATTGCAACTTGATTGTTCATTATTTCATTAAGGCTTACGGTTCCTGTATTTTCTACAGTTACACTTTCCTCTCCCCCAAAATCTGCTGCACTGATTGTGAAAATAGTTGTTCCTGAATTGTTTTTCAATTGCAGGTTTCCATCCGAACCACCCCATTGTGATGCTCCTAGACCATCTCCGTAATAATCGTAAATGGCAAAGGTATAACAATCAGCCTGAGGTAAACTCACATCCCAGTTGTATTGAGTTGTGTTGGATAAAGGACTTGTAGGGTCAGCGTCTGGGTTTTCTTGACCCGTTCCAAAGTTTCCTTCTACATTTTCGTTTCCTTCAGACCAAACAACTGTACCGCTGCTGTTTGTTACTTCTAGATATGTTTCGGGGGCATAATTGTCTGTAAGCAAAGAAACCTTAAGAACTGTGTTTGTTGAAAGCTCACATGGTGTTTCTTCAACGGTGATGTAGTTGGTTTTGTTTTCTGTATCAGATCCAACAGAATTTGAAGCCGTAAGTTGAACAGTGTATTGACCTACAGTATTAAATGTTACTTGAGGATTCTGAGAACTCGAATTTGTGCTTGCAGCGTAAGACCATCCCGTTCCAGGAGTAATACTCCAAGACCATGTGTTTGGTACGCCAGAGGTCATGTCAGAAAAATTCACCGTAGTCCCTGGAGCAACATTGGTAGCGCTAGCCGAAAAGTCTGTAGTTGGTGCTGATGGAGCAGAGCAAGGATCTGAAGAACCGTTAAGTGTCATCTGATTTGAATTTATAGGATCAAGCCATGGTTTAAGCTTCTCATTATTTGGAGATCCATTAGATGTCCAGTGATATGACATTTTACCATATAAATCAGGAGATGTCTGACTGGTACAATACGAACTACCACCAGTTAGTGTTCCTATGATAAGGCCACTATTATTGAATAACGGAGACCCTGATGACCCACCTTCGGTTACGCCATGACCATTTGCATTCGAAGACCAAGAAAGTTGCCAATGAGATCCTGCGGCAGATCCCCAAGAAGTACTATTTGTTGAACCATTAAAGGTTGATATTTTTTTTATGTCACCGGCAGGATGGTGAATACTTGCTCCTCCATTCGACGCCGAATTGTTTGCATTCCAACCATTCCAATAAGCACTAAAGCTACTTGACTTCAAGGTGTTAATCGTTGAAGTCTCATTACTTGCAGCACCCATCTGAACCAATAAAAAGTCAGAGCCAGAATTACCACCTCCGTCATTTGAGTCAGCGATTCTGAAACAGCCAGTAATATAATGGTCATCTAAAGTTCCCGCAGAATTTGGGTTGTTACAGTTTGGAGATTCATATCTGAAATAAAAACGCCATTGGTTCATGTTTGCAGTAGAGGATGTCACTCCGCAATGTAAAGCAGTAAGAAAGTAAGGCTTACAATTTTGGGCAGTGTTGTTTACCAACGAACCAGTGCACCAACCTGCTTGATTGCCTTCTACACAATAAACTCGTGCTACTCCATCTTTTTCGTCTTGCCAAGAATCTCCAACTGGTGAACAATTCACGTTTACCTCACAAGGATCAGATTCATTTATTTTTTCTGAATTAGGATTTCCAGTTGATCTATAATTGTAAACAACTCTATCTATAAAAATTTCGGACGCTTGTGTATTTGAAGGTTCATTGATTTCAATGACCATGTC
>JABJEE010000007.1 GCA_018665005.1 Flavobacteriales bacterium | reverse complement strand
GTACCATTCTTGGCATTTAAAGTCTACAGTATCTTTCAAATTTGCATCAGAGTTTACATTTTTCAATTTGTCATCAAGGGTCGAATCCTCTCCGCAAGAGAAAAGCAGCAATATGAATATAAGATAAATCAAAGAATTTTGCATTTATTTCTCCCTATTAATTGTATAATTAACCAAATCTACAAGCGCACGTTTAGCCTCACTTTCGTTATACTTACTTAACAATTTCTTGGCTTCTTCTGCCAATTCATTCATTCTTTCAAATGCATAATTGATTCCTCCATGCTCAATAACCAAATCAGTGGCCCGTTTAATCATTTTCGACTCTTCATTTCGATTCTTTATAATCCTTTTTAATTCTTTCTGAATTTTAGGAGGTGAGTTTCGAAGCACATAAATAAGCGGCAAGGTCAATTTTTGTTCTCTAATATCTATACCCGTAGGTTTACCAATATTGTTTGGAGAACCGTAGTCAAAAATATCATCTTTAATCTGAAACGCGAGACCTACTTTCTCTCCAAACATTTTCATGTTCTCCCTTTCTTCGGTGGAATTAACACTTATGGCACCAGCTTCACAACACGTTGAAATTAAGGATGCCGTTTTTTTTCGAATTACATCAAAGTACTCCTTTTCTGTGATATCGAGTGTTCGAGATTTTTCTATTTGAAGTAGTTCTCCTTCACTCATTTCTTTTACGGAACGCGCCACAACGCTTAAAAGGTCAGTATTGTCATTTTCTAATGACAATAGTAATATTTTGGACAGCATATAATCACCAACAAGTACAGCTATCTTGTTTTTCCATAAAGCGTTAACAGAAAAAAAGCCTCTTCGCTCGTTCGCATCATCAACGACGTCATCATGAACAAGCGTTGCCGTATGTAAAAGCTCTACCAATGAAGCTGCACTATATGTTTTTTCGTTAATTTCTCCGAGCATTTTGGCACTCAGAAAAACGAATAGGGGCCTCATCTGCTTTCCCTTTCTTTTGACAATGTAATGGGTGACCTTATCTAAAAGAGGAACATTCGATTTTAAAGCATCTTCGAAATGAGATTCAAATTCATTCAATTCGCTCTTTACCGGATTCATGATCTCTTCAACACTGCGCATTATACAAATATAGAAAAACGACTCATGCTATATTCGATAAATTTAATTAGCGTGATAAATGCATATTTCTTTCAGAGTAAACTTTTGTAAAAAAAGGATCTTTAAGGTTATCAATAAATCTTATGGCTTCACCAGTAGATTTCATTTCTGGACCTAATTCCTTTTTAACATCAGGAAATTTTTCATAAGAAAAAACTGGAATTTTAATGGCATACCCTTTTTTTCGCGGGTTAAAATTAAAATCCTTTACTTTTTTCTCTCCCAACATCACTTTCGCCGCATAATTGACATAAGGTTCGTCATAAGCCTTAGCTATAAAGGGAACCGTTCTTGAAGCACGAGGATTTGCCTCAATCACATAAACCTTATCGTCTTTAATGGCAAACTGAATATTGATTAGGCCAACCGTTTTTAATTCGATTGCGATTTTTTTGGTGATGTCCTCAATTTGGGTCATCACAAAGTCTCCCAAATTGTATGGCGGAAGTACTGCATAAGAATCACCTGAATGTATTCCTGCAGGTTCTATGTGCTGCATGATGCCAATGATATAAACATCTTTTCCATCACATATTGCATCTGCTTCAGCCTCAATAGCCCCTCCAAGAAAGTGATCTAATAGTATTTGATTATTTCCCATTTCATTGATAATGTCAACCACGTGATGCTCGAGTTCTTCATTATTAATGACAATTTTCATTTTTTGTCCTCCAAGAACATAGGATGGACGAACCAATAACGGAAACCCTAGACCATCAGCAAGTTCCAATGCTTGTTCTGCACTTTCCACTACACCATATTTCGGGAAAGGAATATTATTCGATTCTAAAAGTTTGGAGAAACGTCCTCGGTCTTCTGCTAAATCCAATGCGTCAAAGCTTGTTCCTAAGATTTTAATTCCATATCGTTCAAGTTTT
>JABJEE010000097.1 GCA_018665005.1 Flavobacteriales bacterium | reverse complement strand
TCGGTTTCTTCTCCTGTAATTGGAATACCAAGAGGCTCAAGAAACTCATGAATGATTTTTGTAGACGCCAAATCAGCCTTTGTTAATGGAGACCCATCATCTTTAATTATGGTATCAAATTCATGTTGATAAATTTCCATAATTTTTTTTGAAGCAGCAACAGCAGCAGAGATTGCAGATTGATATTTATGATCTAGTTCTGACATGAATTTATATGCTCATTTCAGGAACATCTCCATTTACAACAAGACGCCCCTCTGTTTTAGATTGTATTTCTTCAACGCTTACTCCTGGAGCTCTTTCGAGGAGATGAAAAGCACCACCGTTTATTTCCAGAACAGCCAAGTCGGTAACTACTTTTTTTACACATCCGACTCCCGTAAGAGGGAGAGAACAAGACTTAAGTAGTTTAGAAACACCCGCACGATTACTGTGCATCATCGCGACAATAATATTGTCAGCGGAAGCTACAAGATCCATGGCTCCACCCATACCTTTAACCATTTTTCCCGGGATTTTCCAATTGGCAATATCCCCACTCTCAGAAACCTCCATTGCCCCAAGAACAGTAAGCTGAACATGTTGTCCTCGAATCATTGCAAAGGACGTTGCAGAATCAAAAAAGGATGCTCCCTTCATTGTGGTTATCGTTTGTTTTCCGGCATTTATAAGGTCTGCGTCCTCATCTCCTTCAAAAGGAAATGGACCCATGCCTAAAACACCGTTTTCTGATTGAAATTCAACCTCTATGCCTTGAGGGATATAATTTGCTACGAGCGTAGGAATACCAATTCCTAAATTGACATACCAACCGTCCCTTAATTCCTGTGCGATACGTTTTGCAATACCGGTTTTGTCTAATCCCATATTATTTACTTCTTGTCGTTCGTTGTTCTATTCTTTTTTCAAAGCGCGCTCCTTGAAATATTCGTTGAACAAATATTCCTGGTGTATGAATTTCATTAGGATCAAGCGCTCCCGCAGGAACAAGTTCCTCAACCTCTGCAATGGTTATTTTTCCCGCCATCGCCATCATAGGGTTAAAGTTCCTTGCGGTTGCCTTAAACACTAGGTTGCCTTCCGTGTCTCCTTTCCATGCTTTAACAATTGCAAAATCTGCCGACAAGGCACTTTCTAAAATATGTGGTTTACCGTTAAAATCACGTACCTCCTTGCCTTCTGCAACCTCGGTGCCATAACCTGCAGGAGTATAGAATGCGGGAATACCTGCTCCCCCTGCCCGACACCTTTCAGCTAAGCTTCCTTGAGGAATTAAATCAACTTCTAATTCTCCCGAGAGCATTTGTCGTTCAAATTCATCATTCTCACCTACGTAAGAACTGATCATTTTTTTGATCTGCTTGTTCTGTAAGAGAAGACCTAAACCAAAATCGTCAACCCCAGCATTATTGCTAATGCAAATGAGTCCTGTCGTGCCTTTTTTAACCAGTTCTGCAATTGAGTTCTCAGGAATGCCGCACAAACCAAACCCCCCTAACATGAGGGTCATGTTGTCTTTTATTCCGTCAACAGCATCTTGAACATTATTTACTACTTTATTCATATATTAAAATTCACCAAATTCTAAATTTGGATCATCAGTTGGAAGATGATCGTCGTTACATTCAAATTTTTCAGGGATATAATCCAGAGGTTTTGTAAACTCTCCTTTACTTATTTTTAAACCAGGGTCGGCATATATTTTTTGCATATAGTAACCATATACAGGTAAAGCCATTCGTGCACCTTGACCATCACTTGTATATTCAAAAGCTATATTTTTATTTAAACCCGCAGTACTAACACCTGTTACAAGGTCTGGGGTTAATCCCATAAATAACCCGACGGCATTTCCTTGAGTTGTTCCTGTTTTTCCAGCAGTAGGATAATTAATTCCCCCCCAAGCATTATAGCTTCCTCTTAAGCTGGCTCCTGTTCCTCTTTGTATCACCCCCTTCATTAATTTAAGCACCTCATAGGCAACACTTGAGTTTACGACTTGATTAGTTACTTGATCTGCACTATAAATAACGTTTCCATTTTTGTCTTCAATTCGTTCAACCATTGTGGGTTTAGTATAAACACCATGATTTGCAAAAACACATTGTGCTGCAACCAAGTCAATAAGGGGAACATTCATCGTTCCAAGACACATAGACGGAACCAATTGGTCAGGATTCAGATAAATATTCATTTTTCGTAAAAGTATATCTAATTGGTATGGACCTCCTGTTTTTTTGTTTGCGTTAACAGGTCCCATACTCCCAAAAACAGCTGCTGTTGTTGGGTTGTTCGATTGAATGAGCCCATTGGCTAGAATGCCCCCATTAGCCATCCATTTATCACTTCCTTTATTTCCTTTATTCGGAATAAACGGGTTGTTTTTCTTTTCTACAACTTGCCCAAAGTCATCTACTTCGACCACTTGACAATCGTCTTTTGTGAATCGTGTACAGGGCTTCACGCTGCCAAGCTCAAGGGCTGTGGCATAGACAAAAGGTTTCATTGTCGAACCAATTTGCCTACTGTTATTTGTCACCATATCTATTTTAAAGTAGTTGATATTTGTGCCACCAACCCAAGCCCTAACAAAACCTGTTTTTGGCTCAATAGACACAAGACCTGTTTGTAAGAATGAAAGATTGTGCTTTATTGAGTCGTTCGGCGTCATAACCGTATCAATGTCTCCTTCGTAACTGAAGATTTTCATTGATGTTGAGGTGTTGAATATTTTTAAAATGTCTGAGTTTGATACTTGGCGCTCTTTTAGTTTTTTATATCTCTCACTATCTCTTCTTCCTTTAGCAATGCTATTGGAAATGGTTTTATCAGACGTCTTTTTAAGAAAGGGGAACTTGTCTTTTTTGTATTTAATCGTCTTATTGAATCGATTTTGCCAGGACTTTGCTTTTTTGTTTTTACCGCTCGGGTCAATTCCGCTCAAATGTTGAAATACAGCATCTTCTGCTTTTTGTTGAAGAGAGGTGTTAAGTGTTGTGTAAATCTTTAACCCGTCTTGATAAATATCATATCCTGAACCATCTTTTTTAGCATATTTAAAGGCTCCATTCGCGTTTTTTGTTTTTAATATTGAATTCACTTCATTTTTTAGACTTTCACGAAAATACGGAGCAAGACCTTTTTTGTGATCAACAGAGTGATAGTCGACGATTAGAGGTTTTTTACATAGTAATTCGTATTCTTTTCTAGTAAGTTTACTAGATAAATGTTCGTTTTCATTTTCGCTGTTTCTTAGCCATTGAAACAAGACCTGGTTCCTTCGGTTTATGGCTCTTGTTGAATCTTTTTTCCGAGCGGCTTTGATTTCACTTTGAGAGACTTTACTCGTAGAGATATTCTTCTTTAGGGCGATTTTACTGCTATAATTTTTATTCTTGAATGAATAGGGGTTATAAAGGCTCGGGTTTTTACACATTCCCACAAGCATAGCTGCTTCCAGTTTAGTGAGCTCAATTGCTTTTTTGTTATAATATACATTAGCAGCGCTTTCTATTCCCACAGCATTATAAAGAAAGTCAAATTGATTCAAATACATCGTAATGATTTCTCTTTTAGAGAAACGCTTTTCGAGTCTAGTAGCAATAATTTGTTCTTGCGCTTTGATATTTATTTTTTCCATTAAGCCTTTCGCTTCTTCCCTGTCCACAAGTTTAAAGAGCTGCTTTGCCAACTGTTGTGTTATTGTTGACGCACCCCCAGAAGCCCCAAAAGAGGTGGCAGACCTTACCAGCGCACGAAAATCAATTCCCGAGTGTTCATGATAACGCTCATCTTCTGTAGATACCAATGCGTCAATCACATAGGGAGAAATTTCTCTATACTTTATGCTAGATCTATTTATTCTCCAATAATGACCAATTATAGTATCTATACCCTTTTCGTTTTTAGCAATAACGGCAGACGCCAGCAGTTCGGGAGGGTTATCCAATAATGAAACAGGGGGCAATTCATCTTCGGATTGAAACAAGTAAAGTGAGGAAACAATAAGAAAAGGCAATAGAACAACAAACCAGAAAACGATAGTGAAAATCGTCTTTTCTTTTTGGGTTATAACCTGTTCATTATTCTTCATAATCTAAATTTACAATTTATCTTTTACCTGAGAACGTGTCTTCTCTGACTGTCTAATTTTAATAATATGAAAACCATGATTGAAAAAGACATCATGGAAGAGCCCCCATAACTAAAGAACGGTAGAGGAATACCGATAACTGGTGCAAACCCTATATTCATTCCTATATTAATGGCAAAATGATAAAAGATGAACATGCCAACCGAATAAGCATAGATTCTATTAAATGTTGACCGCTGCCTTTCAGCAATGACCAAGATTCTAATTATTATAAAGAGGTATATCATGAGTAAAACGGCTCCACCTAAGAAACCCCACTCTTCCGCAAAGGGGCAGAATATAAAATCAGTTTCGCTTTCGGGGACATGGTTTGTTTTCACGCTTGATACAGAAGCGTTTTTGTATCCTTTTCCGGAAAAACCCCCAGAACCAACGGCTGCCATTGCTCGGTTTCTATTATAATCTTTTCCGTTGGGGTCTTCTTTAAGTCCTAAAAAAAGTTCAATTCGATCTTTTTGATGATCAGCGAGATGCACAAAAGAATATTCAACAAAATAAGAGCTTGCACTACCAACAATAAAGGATAGGATAATAATCAGTCGGATCTTAACCTTTTCTCTTTTCGTTCCAAATTTTTGTATAAATAGTATTCCGAGAACCGAAACCAGAAACAAACTAACTATGATGCCAAAAGATCCATAAAGAGGTAAACCAGGGATTATTCCAAGGTTTTTATGACCTAGCAGAATCGTAAGTATTGAAAGGAAAACCAGAACAAATAAAATGGGAATAAAGTGACTCCCAATCCATGTGTTTTTATAATTGACTTTGGGTAACAGATTAATAAATTTTAAAATAAACGGGTCAAAGGTGAGTCCCTCACGATACAGCACAAAAAAGAAAGCAGTAAAAACAACAAATGTTCCTGCATCAGGCTGAAGGAGAATTAAGCCCATCGGAATTACAATAATAACTAGGGCAATCAGTATGTTGTATGAACTCAATAACTTGAGATTGATATCGCTTACATATTTAGCCAGTAATAGGGCAGTGGTGATTTTAGCGAATTCGGCAGGTTGTATTCCCATGCTACCAACACCGATCCATGCCCGAGCACCATTAATTGGAGGCATAAACAATACGAGAACGAGTAGGCCAATAGTTACAAGATAGATGGGTAAAGCAAACTTTTTATATACATCAGAGTCAATCAGAAAAACGACAACACCTAAAAAAAGAGACAAGAAAATCCACATAATTTGTTTTCCGTATTTTTCTGAAAAACTAAAAACACTTGGATTTTCTTCATTAAAAGCCACAGAATAAATGGTCATTAATCCAAAGGAAATCAATGTTAGAAAACCAATTAATAAAGGCCAATCTAAGTTGTTTATAAGAGAGTTTGATTTTCTCATTTTAATTTTTGTTCAAGACAGCGTCTAGAACGCGTTTTTCTTTTGCAGGGTTTACAATTTTTTTATTTAAATACTTTTCAATCATTAAACTGGCTATCGGAGCGGCCCATGTTCCACCAAAACCCGCATTTTCAACAAAAACGGCAATGGCAATCTGGGGGTTTTCCATAGGGGCAAAGGCGACAAAAACAGAATGATTCTTTTGTTTTACGGAACCTTTAAAGTTTTCCACGGTCCCTGTTTTACCACAAACATCGATGCCATTAATTTTAGCTAAACCAGCAGTGCCTCCAGATTCATTGACAACCCGCCACATACCATCAATAACCGGTAGAAAATGTTTTGCTTCTACCATAGTTTGGTTTTTCTGTATTTGTATGGGGAATCCTTTTTTAGGAGACTGCACAAAATGTGGGTCATAGAACCAACCCTTATTGGCGATTATCGCAGCAAGGTTGGCCATATGGAGAGGGGTTAATTTAACCTCTCCCTGCCCTATTGCAATGGAACGAATTGTTGAAAAGGCCCATCCCTGGTGGCCATACCACTTGTCATAATATGCCGAGTTTGGAATTAAACCAGCACGTAGGCCATAAACATCAGAATTCAGTTTTTTTCCAAGACCGAAGCTTTGCATATACTTGTTCCAAAGATTTAGTCCGTCTTCTGCGTCTTCAAAGCGATTGGTGAACTTCTTCTGCTCAATAATTTTTTTTACCGCATAGTAATAGTAGGGATTGCAAGAAAACTTCACTGCTTTTGCAACACTAGAGGGGCTTGGGTGCGAGTGACAACCTACAAGGGTTTTATTACAGGGAAACGAGGTGTTTTCTTTAAGAACACCTTCTTGAAGCCCAATTAAGGATTGCACGAGTTTAAATATCGATCCAGGAGGGTATTCTGCCTGAGTGGGTCTTGGATATAAGGGCTTGTCAGGATCGTTTAAAAGTTCAGGGTAGTACTGACTAACATTTTTTCTTCCAACTAAAATATTTGGATCATAAGAAGGGGCAGAAACCATAGAAAGAATTTCTCCTGTTTTCGGTTCAATAGCCACAATACACCCTTTTTTATTTTTCATCAGCGCTTCTCCGTATGCTTGAAGCATAATATCTAAGCCAAGTCGAATAGGTTCGGCGGGTTTTGCTAATGTATCATAACGGCCATTTTCATATCGTTTCACTTCATTATTCATCGCCGAACGAACAATGTAATGCACACCTTTTAAACCTCTTAATTGTTTTTCATAGATTCTTTCAATACCGGCTCTTCCAATATTATAGCTGGGCTTGTAGAACTTATCTTTGGATACTTCCTCTTGATTTACTTCAGATAAATATCCAAGAATATTTGCCCCATTAGGATAAGGGTAATACCTCATGCTTGTTTCTTCTTCATAAAAACCGGGGTAAGAGTCTAAAAACGGCGCAATCCTTACCATTTCCTCTTTAGTGATTTCTTTTAAAAAAGGGTAAGCTCTGTTTTTTTGATAATTAGATTCTTTCTTCCCACTATATTTATTGTAATAAGTCCCTTCTCCTTTTATAATTTGTTTGAAACGCTCTGCGATCATTACGGGTTCCCACCCTATGAGTTTGGCAAAACCAACGGTATCAAAATCAACACCTAATTTCTCCTCAATAACCATAAGGTTGAAATACGTTTTGTTTCCTACGATTTTTAGACCGTTTCTGTCATATATAATGGCTCTTGGCGGAGTCACCTCCCTCCTTTTTTCACTGATTTGATGGGCCCTGTCACTCCACGTATCATCAAGTACTTGCATGTAAAAAAGCCGAGAGATGTATATAATCCCAACAAACAATATGAAGGAAATTATCACATATCTTCTATTTTCTACATTCAATTTATTTTGACTTTTTAAGTAGTAAGGT
>JABJEE010000096.1 GCA_018665005.1 Flavobacteriales bacterium | reverse complement strand
GATCAGTCTATATTCACTAAAAACACGGAGAATGATTGTAAATACATCCCGGTGTCTATGCCATCTATCAAAAAGTATACTGCTGCTAAAAATTCATTGTGCTTTTTAGGAGCATTCAATTGGATGCCCAATAAAGAAGGGATTTCATGGTACGTGGATAATGTGCATGAAGAGCTAATAACTAAATTTCCAAATGTGACTCTCGAAATTGCGGGAAGCTTTTCAGATGAAATATCTCATCTTTCAAAAAAGCCGAAGATTCGTCTTCATGGCTTTGTAGATTCCTCAATGGATTTCATTTCTTCTCATGGGGTTTTTATCGCTCCTATTCTTTCTGGGTCGGGAGTGAAAATGAAAGTATTAGAAGCCATGTCGCTTGGTGTTCCTTGTGTGCTCAGCAAAAAAGCGGCAGAAGGTTTAAACCTCCCTGACAACATACCCGTTTGTAATAGTAAGAATGAATTCATAGAAAAACTTTCCCTACTTTTAATTGATGAAGACTTATGCAAACAAATCGGATTGGCAGGTCAAGAGTTTATTCAAAAAGAATTCTCAACTGATGTTGTTTCTAAAAAGTTAATTACTTCGCTTAAACTATAACTATATCTTGTCTCTAACACTTAACATATTATTATGGTCCTTTATTACACCGGTCATATACACCTATGTTATATATCCATTCGTCACCATTTCATTAGCTAAAAGGGTAAAAGAAAAAGATACCACATCATCTACACTAACACCTAAAGTATCGATACTCATTGCAGCCCATAATGAGGAGCTCGTAATCGAATCAAAAATCAAGAGCATTTTATTGTCAAACTATCCAAAAGAACATATTGAGATCTTAATTGGCACTGACAAATGCACTGATAACACCGATGAAATCATTCAAAGATACACCAAGTCAGACATCACACTCAAACACGTAAAATTTTCAAAAAGAAGTGGGAAAATCACAATTATCAATTCACTCATTAAAGACGCGATTGGAGAAATTCTAATACTCACTGATTCGAATGTTATATTTACGGAAAACACCATCAATGCACTTTTAAAACATTTCTCTGATCCTAAAGTAGGGCTAGTTGATAGCAACATGAAAAATTTCGGAATGAAAAAAACAGGTATTTCAATTCCTGAAAAAACCTATATCTCTGTAGAAGGAAAACTAAAATATGCTGAAGGTAAAATGTGGGGTTCAATGATGGGGCCTTTTGGTGGCTGCTTTGCGATGCGAAAGAATCTATACACAAAGATTCCCAACAACTTCTTGGTTGATGATTTTTTCTTGAACATGAAAGTTCTCGAAAATGGATACTCTTGTTTAAATGAACCAGATGCGGTAGTATACGAAGATGTTAGTAATAATCTTAAGGCTGAATTTTTCAGAAAAACGAGAATATCTGCGGGGAATTTTCAAAACCTATCCTACTTTTCAAATGTACTTTTCAAATGTAATCGATTGGCGTTTGTATTTTTATCTCACAAAATCCTACGTTGGTTGAGCCCCTTCCTCATTTTATTAATTGGCCTTACCCTGTGTTTTACATATGAAGAATCGATCTTAAACTTGAGTCTCGCAATTGCCTATTTGATTTTATTTGGAATAGTAGGACTTGATTTATTACTAATAAACCTGGGCTTACACTTTAAACCCTTTAGATATCTCACCCATTTTATATCGATGAATGCTGCCCTGTTTATTGGTTTTTTCAAGTACCTCAAAGGGAGCAAGACAAGTGTCTGGAATAGAACAGAAAGACTACAATCCTAGTTAACGCAACATTAGAAAATGCTCATATTTGTCTTTAACAAATAATACGAGTTCCATTTCACTCGCGGTTTTAAGGAAGTTTTCATTGATATTCAAAAATGCGATGAATGCGTCAAACTCATCAGTATCTAGATCAATAATATCATAAACCGCATACAAAGCCAGAAGTTCCTTAACAATACGAATCTGATCGTCTTTATATTCTTGTTCTGCAATCCATCTTTTGTTCTTTTCCTTTTTAGAAAAAGCTTGATACAATGCTGTTATTGGAGATTCAAAAGCACTTATTCCTGACACCATTCGAGTATCACGCATGGCTAATTCGGCTCTTTCTTCTTTGATCTGATTTAATGTTTTTAGAGGGCGAATAACTACCTCTTCTAGTTCTTGAGGAAGCCTTTCAATATTTTCAAAGACTAAAAATTGACAATTAGAATCTCCGAGAATGGTATAATTAAACTTAGGATAACCTTTAATGGATAAAACAATTTGGTCCCCGTTTGAAACATAGGCACTAAAATTACCATTGGGTTGCCCAAAAACACCTTTGCCCGTTGTTCTATTAACTACCATTAGATTATAAAAAGATTGAGGTCTCAAACTGTCAATCAACTTGCCCTTAAGTAGGACCCGCTCACACTGCTGAAAGCTAAATGAAATGAAAAAGAAACAAAAAAATAATGAAAGATAGAATCTCATTTAAATCAATTAAAATACCATTTCAGTGATTCTCCAAAGAAAACAAACAAAAGAACAGGAGAGCATAGACATACAATCCAAGTTAAAACAACTCCAATCTTAAATAGAATTGAAGAATCCATTATAAGAGGCGTTTCCAAAACTGAATTCACATTTTCGGCGACCAGTAAATCATTAGAGCTGCCAGAAAGCTCATTGTATTTTTTTAGCGCAGGATTATAATCCAACACAATGTTGCGAATCATCGAATATTCCTTATTACTTAAGTCTTCATAAGGGACTCTGTAATTTATATTTCCGCGTGTAAATTCCTTTCGAATAATATATTTTTTTTGAATAGACCTCACCCGAAAGGACATCAAAAAACCAAAAAGCATTAATGGCCAAGAATCCGCAAAAAAACCAGCTGATATTAAAACCAGTGAAGAAACCAGTGAAAAAATCATAAGAAACAAATCGTGATCATACTTGACCAATAGCCTAAAAAGTTGCCCCCCGTCAAGTGGATCAAGTGGCAATAAATTAATCATGTTTAAAATCATAAATATTCCACTGAGTTCAAGTAACCATTCCATCTCATAATGAATAGCAAAAATACTGCCAATAATTCCTAGCAATATACCTGGCACTGGACCTCCTAAAATAACAAAGAAGCTCTCCTTTTGAGAGTAAATCTTCTTCACTCCTTGAACAAAGGCACCCATTAACGGTACAAACATCATTTTGACATTTCTGTAGTTGAACAATTTCATAAAAAGAAAGTGTCCCATTTCATGAATAAATAAAACGACTATTAAGAAAACCAAGAACTGAATACGATCGGAAAAAAGAATCATAAAAGAGGCCACAAAAAGAACCAATGACAACAAAGTCATACTCCAACCAGATTTATTTTCTTTCTTTGGTAAGGTGGGTTTTTTAGGGTAAAAATCGAATTGTTCTTCCATAATAATTACAATACGGGCATACCTCCACGCATATTTTTCATTTGACTCATCATTCCGGACATGGCCCGAGGATTACTCATCATTTTCATCATTTTACGCATCTCCTCGAACTGCTTAATCAACTTATTCACCTCTTGAACAGATGTACCACTACCCTTTGCTATACGGCTTCTTCGGGAAGAATTTAAAACACCAGGACTCGATCTTTCCTCTGGAGTCATAGAATGAATAATTGCTTCAATTCCCTTAAATGCATCATCTGGAATGTCTGCACCTTTCATGGCTTTACCTACTCCAGGAATCATACCCATTAAATCCTTGACATTACCCATTTTTTTGATTTGCTCCAGTTGAGAAAGAAAATCATTAAAGTCAAATTGATTCTTTAAAATCTTTCTTTGAAGCTTTTTCGCTTCCTGTTCATCAAATTGTTCCTGGGCCTTTTCTACAAGTGAAACAACATCGCCCATTCCAAGAATTCTGTCGGCCATCCTGGAAGGATAGAAAACATCTAGCGCATCCATCTTTTCACCAACCCCTACGAATTTTATTGGCTTGTTGACTACTTCCTTAATGGTTAATGCAGCTCCTCCCCTTGTATCACCGTCAAGTTTTGTCAGAACTACACCATCAAAATCAATTCGTTCGTTGAATGTCTTAGCTGTATTAACAGCATCTTGACCAGTCATCGAATCTACAACAAATAAAGTTTCTGAAGGATGGATTGATTTTTTCAAATTCTCAATTTCATCCATCATCACATCATCTACGGCCAATCGTCCAGCGGTATCCACAATAACTACATTAAAGGCCTCTGCTTTTGCCTTTTTAATGGCTTCACTTGCAATGTTTATGGGATTCTTTTCCTCCTTATTGGAGAAAACCTCTAGGTCTAGCTGTTCACCTAATACATGCAGCTGATCTATGGCAGCAGGACGATAAACATCACATGCTACAAGAAGAACTTTTTTATTTTTTTTCTTTGTCAGATAGTTACCAAGTTTACCGGTAAAAGTCGTTTTACCAGAACCCTGAAGTCCAGACATTAAAATAACAGAAGGGTTTGAATCCAAGTTTATTGACACTTCATTACCTCCCATGAGCTTTATCAATTCTTCATGGCAGATTTTAATCATCAACTGTCCGGGAGAAACTGATTTAAGGACATCGCGTCCTAAAGCCTTTTCCTTAATTGTATTGGTAAAGTTTTTTGCCGTCTTAAAATTGACATCCGCATCAAGCAATGCCCTTCTTACCTCTTTGAGAGATTCGGCTATATTAATTTCTGTAATTTGACCGTGACCTTTTAAAACCTTAAACGCACGCTCAAACTTTTCACTTAAATTATCAAACATATTGTAAAATTGAAGTTCAAAGATACTTAATTGAATCAATATAGCTTGTTAAGAAAAGCTATAAAAAACAAGTATTAACAATTAGAAATCAATAACAAGATTGTGCTTATCGATGAGCTTACGCATGTTGATTAATGCATAGCGCATTCTTCCTAGTGCCGTATTTATACTAATGTCTTTTTGTTCAGCAATTTCTTTAAAGGACATGTTTTGAAAAATTCTTAACAGAATGATCTCTTTTTGAACCTCAGGAAGATGATCAATTAGAGACACCATTTGTGTTTCAAGTTCCTCTTGCGTTTTGGTTTCTATATAATTCTTTTCTCCAGAGTCAATCTTTTGGAAGATCGAATAAGTAGGATCAAATTGACTCGTCTCAGATACCGTTCGCATCTTTTTCTGTCTGCGAAAATGATCAATTACCAAGTTATGAGCAATCCTCATACACCAAGGTAAAAACTTACCCTCTTCATTGTAATTGCCGAGCTTTATTGTGTTGACTACTTTTACAAATGTGTCTTGAAAGACATCATTAGAAAGCTGACCATCTTTCAGTTTAGAATAAATGTATCTGTATATGCGATCTTTGTGCCGTAATAAAAGCGTTTCAAATGCTTTTTCGTTTCCATTAATGTATGACGTGATTAGTTCGCTATCACCTAAATTAGAGAGTACCATTACTTATGTTTTCGTTGTTATTTCAACTATTAAAAGTAAATTTGGTCTATAGGCGTATTATTTAGCGTTATGGCTACTAATTTAGAGTGAAAAAAGGGATCTACCAAATATTTAATCGTTTTTAAACATTTTATGAGAAATCAGATCATTTTGTTTGGTTGGATAACCCTACTTTTATTTCCTATTCCCGGTTTTTGTTTACAATATTATTTTAATGATACTTCTTTTATAGAATTTATATCTCTTCAGGATTTCGAAATTATTCCCATTGTATACGGCATTCAATTTGGTGTTTTCTACGCATTTATCGCCTACCTATTCATGAAAGCTCCTTATTTTGATAAGATCCCTGTAAAAGTAAACAAGCTTGTTCATAACATGAAACTTACAGTAGCTGATGGCTTGTTTCTTTCTTTGTGTGCTGGAGTTGGTGAAGAACTTTTATTTCGTCAAGGAATTCAATCATTTACTGGTGTAATATTTACATCCATTCTTTTTGTGGCATTACATGGGTATCTCAATCCTTTTAATCTTAGGTTTTCAGTTTACGGCTTAATCGTATTGCCATTCATACTTTTGATTTCTTATGGACTTGATTCTTTTGGAATATGGTTTTGTATTGCGGCTCACTTTGCCTATGATGCTGTATTATTTACCTTTATGATTAGAGAAGGCAAGCAATCGGAAAGCAATAATAAAGAACTGATATGACTTCTATATATATCAATTCACTAAGGATCCTTTGGGTTATATGTGCTGGGTTCATTCTTTTAGAAGATAAATTGGAATTGCATAAAAAGCTAACAGCTATTCGAAGTCCATTTATGGATCATCTCATGGTTTGGTTCACACATGTCGGAGATGGTTTATTTATGTGTTTGGCTTGTATCGTATTTCTTTTTATTCGTATTAAAACTGCAATTATCTTAATGGTCTCTTTTCTTGTCGCTTCTGGCATAACTCAATTACTGAAGCACACTATTTTTTCAGAATATAAACGGCCTTACTTCTATCTTAAAAACGACGATTCATTCCGTGTTATCTCCGACTTCACTTACCATACTGAACATTCATTCCCCTCTGGTCACGCCACTACTTGTTTTGTATTGTTTACCATATTATCCTTTCACTATCAAAAGAAATATTTACTTCAAATTGCCTTTATAATAGCCGCCATATTCTTTGCCTATACCCGCGTATACTTGAGTCAGCATTTCCTTCAGGATATTGTTGCTGGCTCAGTAATTGGCGTTATAGTGAGCCTATTCTTTTGGGATTTCTTAAACCCTAAACTAACAAAATGGGATAAACCGTTAAAGATCTTGGACAAAGTGACGAAATAATAAAAATGCACCGAAATTATCTTTCTTCATGAAAAGAAGAATAATTAAATTTGTCAAAAAAAAAGATATGCCCAAGATCTCTCGCAAAGCGACCATCATGCCTGAATCTCCGATTAGAAAGCTTGTTCCCTACGCGGAGAAAGCAAAAAAGGCAGGTAGACACGTTTATCATTTAAATATAGGACAACCAGACATTGAATCTCCAAAGATCGCCATTGATGCCATAAAAAACATTGATTTGAAAGTCATTGAATACAGCCATTCTGCCGGGTTTGAATCTTACAGAGTGAAATTGGCAAAAAATTATTCGGCTCAAGGTATACACGTCACTTCTGATGATATACTAATTACTACTGGTGGATCAGAAGCGTTACTTTTTGGACTAATGACCGCCTGCGAGCCTGAAGATGAAATTATTATTCCTGAACCGTTTTATGCGAATTACAATGGATTTGCAACAAGTGCAAGCCTTAATGTTGTTCCTGTTTCTGCGAATATTGAAAATGGATTTGCTCTTCCTCCTATTGAAGAAATAGAACGTAAAATTTCGGACAAAACGAAAGCAATTGTAATCTGCAATCCAGGAAACCCAACGGGCTATGTTTACTCTGAAGAGGAGCTACTTAAACTCAGAGAAATTGTTTTAAAACACGACTTGTTTTTATTTGCTGATGAGGTATATCGAGAGTTTTGTTATGATGGAACCAAAGCCATCTCAGTAATGCAGTTAGATGGACTTGACAATAACGTAATTATGATCGACTCCGTTTCAAAGAGATATTCTATGTGTGGATCTCGAATCGGTGCCCTTGTCTCGAAAAATAAAGATGTAATGTCTGCTGCCCTCAAGTTTGGACAAGCAAGATTGTCGCCTCCAACAGTTGATCAAATTGCAGCAGAAGCAGCTTTAGATACTCCTCAGTCCTATTTTGATGAGGTGCAAAAAGAATACGTCGAAAGAAGAAACATTATGGTAGATGGGCTTAATTCGATTCCAGGAGTGTTTTGCCCTAAACCCAAAGGTGCTTTTTATTGTGTAGCTAGATTTCCTGTTGAGAATGCAGAAGAATTTTGCCAATGGTTATTGGAAGATTATTCACACGAAGGACAGACCGTAATGATGGCTCCTGCAAATGGTTTTTATTCAAGTAAAAATTTAGGAATACAAGAAGCTAGAATTGCTTATGTTTTGAATAAAGAAAGTTTAATAAAATCCATAGAAGTTTTAAAGGAAGCCCTATTGGTTTATCCTAAAAGAATTAAATGACTTTAAAAAAAGAAATAGAAGACTATCTTAAAAATATTCCTGCTGAACGCAAAGTTGTTTTTAACTCGTTAATAGAAATCATCCGCACAAATATTCCGAAAGGATTTGAGGAATCATTTCAATATGGAATGATCTCGTATGTGGTGCCTCACTCTATTTACCCTAATGGATATCATGTTAATCCAAAAACTCCTTTACCTTTTATAAGCATTGCCAATCAAAAAAACTTTATTGCATTATACCATATGGGTATTTATGCTGACAAAACAACCCTCGATTGGTTTATAAATGAATATCCGAAGCATTGCAAAAGAAAATTAGATATGGGTAAATCATGTATAAGATTTAAAAAGATAGATGAAATCCCATTTGAACTGATCAAAACGCTACTGAATAAAATGTCGTGTAAGCAATGGATTGACATTTATGAATCCAATATAATATCAAAATGATTCTATGATTAGATTGAATTTTTAAATAACTTTAATCAATGAATTTTGTGATCGTAGATGTTGAAACGACAGGGGGAAGTCCGAAAAGCTCAAAAATAACTGAGCTTGCTATGTACAAATACGATGGAAATGAAATAATAGACGAATATTCAACGCTTGTGAACCCAGAACAAGACATCCCTGAATTCATTGTTCGGCTTACTGGAATCACCAATAACCATGTAAAAAACGCACCCAAATTTTTTGAGGTTGCTAAGGACGTTATTGAGTTCTTTGAAGACTGTATTTTCGTTGCTCACAACGTTTCTTTTGACTATGGTATGTTTCGATCTGAATTCAAAACACTTGGATATGATTTTCGGAAACCTCACGTTTGCACCGTAATTGCTTCAAGGCAAATTATTCCTGGTCACGAATCTTACAGTCTAGGGAAACTCAGTAGAGAAATTGGTATAAAAATTGAAAATCGTCACAGAGCCGGTGGGGATGCTCTTGCTACAACCAAGCTATTTGATATACTTTATAAAAAAGACAAAACACGGCTATCGGCCCTTATAAAAGAAGAACTTAACCCAAAATCGGTTCACCCTAATCTTGATATCAACACTGTAGATTCCATTCCAAATAAAACAGGGATCTACAAGTTTTTCAATGAATTTAACCAAATCATATATATAGGAAAAAGCATTCATATTAAAAATCGGGTTGAACAACATCTAAGAAATAACAAGTCGGTGAAAGGTACTCGCATGATTGAAGAGATATCAAGAATTGAGTATGAACTTACCGGTTCAGAATTGATTGCTTTATTATTTGAATCAGAACTCATCAAAGAGCATCAACCAAAATTCAACAGAAAGCTAAGGAAAAGTAGGTTTCCATTTGGCCTCTTCGACCAAGCAAACAAGGAGGGATATATAGAATTGAGTATTGATTCTATTGGTAAAAATGAAAGTATTCCATTGATTCACTTCAGCACAAAAAAAGAAGGAATTTCTTATTTAAGACATTTGGTTGAGGTGCACTCACTTTGTCAAAAGCACTGTGGTTTGTATAATTCTAAAACCTCTTGTTTTCAATATGAAATTGATGAATGCAACGGAGCTTGTATTGGAAAGGAAAAACCAGTAGATTATAATTCAAGAATCGAATCTCACATTGAAACATTACAATACAACGGAAGAAGCTTTATGATTATGGAAAAGGGTCGTGAACGAAATGAAAAAAGCATTGTTCTAATTAAGGACGGAGTTTATCAGGGCTATGGTTATGCACCCTATCAATATTACACGAAAAGCATGGATCAGCTCAGTGATATACTCTTGTTTAAAAAAGAAGACCGAGATGTGAAGTCAATTATTAATTCTTATCTCAGAAATAATAAAAAGCATAAAATATTTGAATTTCATCAAGAAGTATGAAAGGTAAGTTAACTATTCTTGGATCTGGAACCTCTCAAGGCGTTCCTGTTATAGCTTGTGATTGCGAGGTTTGTCAATCATCTAATCTAAAAGATAAAAGAACGAGGACCTCTGTTTTAATTAACATAAACGGCGAAAACCATGTCGTAGATTCTGGACCTGATTTTAGGACTCAAATGCTTCGTGAAAACGTTAAGTCATTAAAGTCAGTAATCTTTACTCATGAGCACAAAGATCACATAGCGGGACTTGATGACATCAGACCCTTTAATTATTTGGAGAAAAGAGAAATGAATGTCTATGCGTCAGAAAGAGTAAAAGAAGCACTCT
This sequence comes from Flavobacteriales bacterium, assembly GCA_018665005.1. Taxonomy (GTDB): domain Bacteria; phylum Bacteroidota; class Bacteroidia; order Flavobacteriales_D; family Crocinitomicaceae; genus UBA952. The sequence goes on along the minus strand of JABJEE010000096.1, from coordinate 5,970 downwards.
TGAGGGAATATCATTACATATTTACAAAAGACAAATACCCAGGTGTACCGAATGTAAAGCTCACGATTTTTGAAAACAACAAATTCCAAATTGATGAAGGCATCGAAATACAGCCGATCGAAGTACTTCATTATAAGCTTCCTGTTTTTGGATTTCGAATTGGTGATATTACCTATATTACGGACGCGAAAACTATTTCATCAGCAGAAAAACAAAAAATTAAAGGAAGTAAGACTATAATTATTAATGCCTTACGTCGAGAGTCACATATGTCGCACTTCAATCTGGATGAAGCTCTTGATTTCATAAAAGAAATGAATCCGAAACGCGCCTATTTAACGCATATTTCGCATCTATTTGGAAAGCATAATGAAATTGAAAAAGACTTGCCTGACAATGTATTCCTGGCATTTGATGGCTTAACTTTAGATTTTACATACTAACATTTAGCCATGGAATAAATCTTAGACATTGAATTTATTCAAATGAAAATAATAAATATCTTCGACGCATGGAGCAGGACAAGTTCATCGATATCTCTCGTTTAATACAGAGTAAAAATCCAAGATTACTTAGATGGCTCCCAAAATTTGTCATTAATTATCTCAAACGTATACTTCATCAAGAAGAAATTAACGCGTTCTTAGAAGAACATAAAGACAAAAAAAATCTTGCATTCTGTGATGAGGTCATGAGGTATTTCAATATTGAAGTTGAAATAAATGATATACATCAAATTCCGAAAACAGGACCGGTTATTTTGGTAATGAATCACCCACTGGGAGGTATGGATGGAATAGCATTCATATCAGCGATTACGAATCATCGTCCAGATATAAAATTCATTGTGAACGATTTACTTATGAATGTGGAGAACCTTAAAGATTTATTTATTGGTGTTAACAAGCATGGTAAAAACAATGTGTCTGTCCGGAATCAGATAAAAAATGCTTTTGATGCAGACCATGCACTTTGCATATTCCCTGCAGGATTGGTAAGCCGGAAATCAAAGGGATTGATTAGAGACCTAGAATGGAAAAAAACCTTTGTAACATATGCAAGGGCGCTCGAGAGAAAAGTCGTACCTATATACATTGATGGGAAGCTTTCTCCTTTTTTTTATAACTTATATAAGATTAGGAAGTTTTTTGGAATTAAGGCAAATATTGAAATGCTCTACCTTTCGAATGAATTATTTAAACAACGAAATCAAAAAATCACCTTTCACATTGGTGCAAGCTTAAATGGGAAAGAATTTCATTCAGAGTTAAACGATTACAAAGCAGCTCAAGAGTATAAAAAGAAAGTGTATTCAATTAAAGACAAGATCATATGAATATTATTGACCCCATTCATCCCAAAGTCATTAAATCAGAACTCAATAGCTCCACTTTCATTCGAAATACCAGAAAAGGCGGGAATGAAATTTATATTGTCAATAATCATAATTCTCCAAATGTATTAAAGGAGATTGGAAGATTACGAGAAATCACCTTCAGAGCCTCTGGAGGAGGGACTGGTAATCCAATAGATTTGGATCATTTTGACACCGACCAAATCTGCTATGAACAACTCATTGTTTGGTCACCGGAAGACGAAGAAATTATTGGCGGCTATCGTTTTATAAAATGTCAAAATGCCATTACCAAGACGGGGGAAATTCATTTGTCTACCACCCATTACTTTAACTTCTCAGAGCTATTCATCTCGAAGTTTTTACCCTACACTATCGAATTAGGTAGAAGCTGGGTACAGCCTAATTATCAACCATCTGTGAATCCAAGAAAAGGACTATTTGCCCTGGACAATATCTGGGATGGTCTTGGCGCACTCATTAAGTTTAATCCGGAAATAAAATACTTTTTTGGCAAAGTCACCATGTACCCGAACTATAATACTGAGGCCCGAAACTTCCTGCTTCAATTTATGAATTATTACTTCCCCGACCGTGAAGCTTTATTAACACCTCACTCCCCTTTAGATTATCATGCAAAGCAAAAAGAAAATCTAGAACTACTCGGAGACTCGGATTTCAAGGAAGCATATAAACTACTAAATACATTCATTAGAGAACGAAATGAATTTATACCTCCGTTAATCAATATTTATATGAACCTCTCTCCTACTATGAAGACTTTCGGCACAGCTGTAAATTCGGATTTTGGAAATGTTGAGGAATCAGGAATATTGGTGACAATCAATGACATTTACGATGAAAAGAAGGAAAGACACATGGATTTTTAATTAAACCTCGTATTTCTCCAAGAGCTCCTCAATATTGTTAATCCCAGTTAATCTCTGTATTCTTTTCTTTAATCTTCCTATTTTAACGTCTACGTGTGTGACATTCAGTTTTCGGGATATGTATGTAGAAGGTTTATTGTAATAATACTTCATTTTCAGCATCATTGCTTCTTGCCTCGAAACCAATTTGAGTACAGATTTCATTATTTCATATGAATTTATATCTCCTGAAAAATCAAACAAAGGAGTATCTGTATTCGAATCTTCCGAAAACTGCTCTAAATGTGTTGTGATAAAGCCGTCAGAGCTGAATTTTATTTTTCTTTTTGCATTTTTCTTTCTAATCTGAGATTTGCAAAAATTAGAAACAACAGCTTTTAACCAAGTTGCTGTATGCAGTAAATCAATTGATTTTGAATATTGAGCTTCAATCAACATAAATAAATGAATAGAAAACTCCTGATAAATGTCTTTTTGATCTTCTTGATTGTTGAAATGTGACCTAATCACGCTCACAAACATCAAATCGTACCTATTCATTATCTCATTGAATAAGGAATGATGAAGACGATAGTTCATAGGTTTTATGATGTAAACTCGGTCTGATTTGAAATTAATTTTTCAATTCCGTTTACTTCTAATATATTAAGATCAAAGGATAAAGCGGCTTTCTTTAACATATTTTGTAAAATTTGACTGCTTGACTCTTGTTTGTCTCTAATCAAAAAAGTGCTTCTATTGTATTTCTTCAATAGATAAACAAAACTTGATATTTCTTTCCTGATATTGTGTGCTACCATACCACTTGGATATAGAAATAAAAAAGCATCATGTGACTTTAAGGATTGAAATTGCACCTCCTGCCTTATCAAATGGGGGTTTTGATTGTTCTTGGCAAAACCGAATGCTTGATATAATAGCTCAGTAGGATCACCAATAACCAGACAATCCTCAAAACCAGGATGGTGCTCAACAATAATAGAGAGAGCAAACGAAAGCTCTGATAAGGTATACTTCCCGTTAAAATCAATTATAGTATCATTATATATAAACTGATTGGGTTCATCTACCGAAAATGGATCCTTTCTCTTGAACTTTAGAGTATGTATAGTGACTTTTGAATTATTGGCCAGCTCTTTATGGAATAGATTGGCATGAGTACCTATTAATAGAATAGATTTAAAAGTAGATTTTTTCATACGCATTTATTAGCTCTAACGAGAATTAATTCAAAATATAACAAGAATCAAGTAATTATTTGAAGCAAAGCAATTATTTTTACGATAATACGTTTTATTTCTATGATCAAAATAGCCTTATCTCTTTGTATTCTTTGCTTGGCATTTGCCTTTAAAGCGCAGACATATAATTTTGGTTTAAACAGCTTTGCATTTTTAAATACCATATACTCTTCGAGATCAGCAGGTTTGGGTTCGAACCTTATTACCATTAGTGATAATGACATTGGTTTATCTGTTGAAAACCCTTCATTACTTAGCTCACAGCATGTTCGGAGCTTACAAATCAACCAAGCCATTCTTCCCTCAGGTGTTCAGGTCGGAATGCTTTGCTATGCGTTTAAAAGCAAACACGGCATTTTCTCTCCAGTGATTCGTTTCCAGAATTATGGAAGGTTCGATGGTACTGATGAATTAGGAAATGCAACGAATTCTTTTTCGGCCATTGAATACTCTCTTGGAATGAATTATAGCCGTGCCGTAGGTAAAACGATAAAAATAGGAGCTGGTATCAACCTAATTGGTTCTCATATGGATGTTTATTCTTCACTTGGAGTACATGGCACTATGGGGGCTACATACAGTCATCCAAAACAAGATTTGGCTGCTTCTTTTATCGTAAAGAATATAGGTTTCCAGCTCGTACCTTATGAGAACACTGATAGAGCACCATTACCTGTTGAGGTTCAATCTGGTATTTCATACAAACTGAATCATGCACCATTTAGAATTTCCTTGCTTGGTCACCATCTAAATCATTGGAAAATACTTTATAACGACCCCAATCTACAACCAACCATTGATGCATTATCAGGTGATACCATTCCTGTTGATCGACCAGGGTTCGGTAAAAACCTTGCTAGCCATTTCTCCTATTCTTTAGAATTACTTGCATCTGATAAATTGGAATTTAGAACGGGATTTAATTATTTCAGAAGAGAACAAATGAAGCTTTTAGATAGACCCGGTCTTTCTGGATTTTCATTTGGAATAGGCATACAGCTTAAAAAAATCAAAATAGATTACGGCATCCTGGTAATGTCCGCTGCAGGATCGAATCATTATTTAGGCATCAGCACCAATTTCGATAACTGGAAGAAGAAAAGGTTTTAGCGATTTGGCTAAACTGCGTTTTAATGCAATTTAGGTTTTGTTAGGTTTAGTTTTAAAATCCCCTTTACCGGATATTATGTTTCTTACGCCGCCAATCGGATTTTCTAAATCACCCTTTCTACGTGGTATTAAGTGCATATGGCAATGAAAAACTGTTTGACCAGCATCTGCTCCTGTATTAAAACCAATATTATATCCAGTTATACTTGTATCTTCTTTTGAGAATTTTGATTTTAAATTGTGTGTCAATCGATTCATTGCATTTATCTCAGGCTGTGAAAGTTCAAAATAATCATTACAATGACGCTTAGGAATTACTAACACGTGTTTTGAGGTAACTGGAAATTTATCATAGAATGCAATTGATAATTCATTTTCAGCAATTATATTTCTTGAAATATTGCAGAAAACACAATCAGATATTCTTGTTTGATATTTTACATTAAGGTTTCTGAAATCTGTATCATCTGTATCCCGCTTGTTTGCGTTACACGAAAAACATAATGCTTGATAGTTGTCTATTGAGTCTTCTCCTCCATGATTTTTTGGGATAATATGGTCAACTTCTAAAGCTTTTTCCTCTTTGGATATGCCACACAATTCGCATCTTCCATCAGCACGTTTTAAAACTTCATATCTCGTGGACCCCGGAACAGCTTTTCTGTTTCTCCGTCTATGTTCCCATATTTTAGTTCCTCTTATGTTTATGTATTCTTCTATCTTCTGATCACAGAGAGCAATAAGTTCGTGTATTTCAGATGATGATAAATCTTGGAATGATTTTAAGCCATATATATTTTTGTCTTTTGAAACAACTTCATTTTTCCGAAGAACACGTCCGACCATTTTATTGGTGATACCCTCATAATATTCAACTTGTGAAAAGCCATAACTCAAAATGTTTTGAGCAATAGTTTGCTTATTAGCAGTTCCTCCATTTTCCAGCAGTACCTTTATCATTACTGGCTGATAGATGTGAGACATACTCATCTTCTTTTCTATGAAGTCTTTTAGTTTATTCATCTATTAAACCTAACGATACGATAAAGGTAAAACGTTAATTGGTTGAGGCTAAAAATACACAAATAAATGGGTAAGATTCTAGATTTTCGGGTATAAAAAAACCCCCAACTACAATGTAGTCAGGGGTCTTAAGATCGGCGTCGACTTACTCTCCCATCCTCAAAAGGACAGTACCATCAGCGCAAGCAGGCTTAACTTCTCTGTTCGGGATGGGAAGAGGTGGACCATGCTGCTATAAACACCCAAAATCGTTGCCTTTCGGCTAGTCTTTTAGTGATATATCGGACGATTGAAATAGTAAATAATAAAGAAAATTAAGTTTGTAAGTCTACGGGTAATTAGTACTACTCGG
>JABJEE010000095.1 GCA_018665005.1 Flavobacteriales bacterium | reverse complement strand
TTGGGGGCAAGATGTGTTCGGTCAGTTTCAATCAAACTCTTACATTGGGATTTCTTTAAATGAAAACAATCAATTTAGGGATTTTGAGCCAATCCAATCTCAAATATCTTGTTTTGTTACATCATCACTACTTTCGTACATCCATCCAAATAATGCATGGTCACTCAATGGTATACAGCAGGACTATGATATTTGTACTGTCATACCAAAGTTTCATGTTGCAGTTATAGACAAGGCATCATTGACTCCGATGGAAACGAGATATACCTATTCAAATGGTACAGTTGTAAATCCTGATAATGATTTTGGAAATGCCAATGATAATGGCGGATGTGTAGGAAGGCCTATGAGGTTTTTTACATTTCACCAAAATAACCCAACTGAAATTGATGCATTTCAAAATTTTGTCGAAAATGAAATTGCAAATGGCGATTATATTTTAATTTACTCTCCCATAAAGGCTCGATACGATTGGTGGTCCACCTATGATCCTGGTCTATTTGATACTTTTACCAATCTTGGTTCCGATAGTATTTCTCCAAGTCGGCCCAATCAGCCTTTTATATTCCTTACAAGAAAAGGGGATCCAAGTTTTGTTGTAGAGATTTTTTCTCAAAATGGAGAGGATATCATTATGGACACGATTATATCGGGAGCAGAGACCATTGGATTTGAATCTTCACCCATGATCGGACCTGTTTCAGATTGGGGAGAATTGCATTGGAAACAAAACCCTTTGGAAGTAGGGTCATCAGATTCGACCTCTTTAACACTGCAATTATTTGATAATGCGGGAATATATATATCTTCAATTGATACGCTTTTTACTTTACATGATTCCGTTATAAACTTATCAAATCTTGTAGATGGAAGTCAATTTCCGTTTATGAAATTAGCCGCTACTTATTCAGATGTTAGTACCCAAACTCCTGCTCAAATGGATTTTTGGCATGTACTGTACACACCCATTCCCGAGGCGGCAATTGACGCGAGTTCAGGATACACATGGTTGCCTAGTATGGATACGCTGCAGGAAGGCCAGGAGGGAAGCTTTGCAGTGGATGTTGTCAATGTAAGTGATGTAGATATGGATTCGCTACTTGTTGAATATTACATATTGGATGAAAACCAGCAGATTCACCCTATTTCCTATCCAAGATCAGACTCTCTTCTCATAAACGGCATTTTACGGGATACAATTTCATTTGATACAAAAGGTTTAATCGGTAACAATTATTTTTGTGTTGATGTGAACCCCTATGTTGACCTTTCTTTGAATTTAACTGACCAACCCGAACAAACTCATCTTAATAATATATTACAAATTCCTTTTTCAGTCTCTGCAGAAAACATTAATCCCATTCTTGATGTCACATTTAATGGTATTCATATTCTAAATAAAGATATTGTTGCTCCTACAAGTGAAATATTAATAACATTAAACGATGAAAACCCTTATCTAATTTTAGATTCAGATTCAGATACTTCTTTGTTTGGTATTTATCTTACTGACCCCGACGGGATTCAGACTCGGGTACCCTTTTTGGATGGTTCAGGCAATACAATTATGCAATGGATTCCAGGTGATGAAAATAAAAATAAATTCAAAATTATTTATCCGGCATATTTTGAGAAATCTGGGGTATACTCAATTTTGGTTCAGGGCGAAGATAAATCTGGTAATTTATCGGGAGATTTTGATTACGAAATAGATTTTGAGGTCATCCATGAATCAATGATTACTCAGCTCATGAATTACCCGAATCCATTCTCTACGAGTACTCGATTCGTCTTTACCTTGACAGGTGACCAGATTCCTGATGATATTTTAATTCAAATCATGACCATTAGTGGTCGAGTGGTTAGAGAAATTACTGAAAGTGAATTGGGTGCCATTCAAATTGGAAGAAATATATCTGATTTTGCTTGGGATGGTAGAGATGCATTTGGAGATCAGCTTGCCAATGGGGTATATTTATATCGTGTCAAAGCTAAAATAGATGGTGTAGATATCAACTTGCTACAATCAGGTGCTGACAAATATTTCCACAAAGGGCTGGGGAAAATGTACCTTCTTAGATAGTTATACAAGAGGAATGAAGTGAATTAATCCTTTTAGTTCAATTGCTCTAGTGGTTCTCATAATTGTATTGTTTTTATTCGTTCCATATTTTGGAATCATATTAGATGGGGATGAGCTTCATAGTATCCTATTTTCATCTGGTAATAGAGAGTATTTTAATTCTGGGTACTCAGATTAATGAATCAAGATTTAACGGCGTTAGATTGGAAGATGATATAGGCGTATTTTACTACAAACAAGAATTAAAAGAATTTACAACTGAATATGGCTGTATCATCCACAAAATTTAGTTCTTCTCTCCAATCATCAAGCTTTGAGAAAATAATATTATTCATGTCCTCCATTTTGAGAGCGGCATATGATTGAGCTGTTTTAACAAGCAGCGGTACACCAAAAAATTCACCTTCGGTATTTTCGAGTTCAATTAACCCATCGGTATATAAAACAAAAGTAGAGTTTGGTTCCAATTCTATATTTCCAACATTTATTGATGGAATTTCATCTAACATTCCAAGACCAATACATCCTTTGTCAAGCATCATGACCTTCCTTCCGTTTAGAATGAAGGGGTGGTTATGTCCAGCATTTACATATTGCATTTTTCTTGTATATGCATTGTAGTGGGCTATAAAAAAGGTAATAAACTTTTCTCCTTTTGCACTCCGCATTACTTTTTTATTCAGTTCTTCAAGAAGAAAAGGCATTTCAAACCTCTGGTATTTAAACAGAGTTCTTATAGTCGCTTGAAAATTGGCCATAAGAAGAGCAGCACTCACTCCTTTTCCAGAAACATCAGCAATACAAATAATGTATTCATCATCTCCTAAGGGAATAAAGTCGTAATAGTCACCGCCTATGGCATGCCGGGGAATGTACTTTGCAGAGATATCCATTTTCCGGTTAGAAGGAAGATCTGAAGGGAACAACAGCTTTTGCATTTCCCGAGCAACTTCTAGTTCTTTTGATATTCTTTCCTTAATGATGTGCTGTTCACCAAGACGTTTGTTTTCAACAGCAACAGCAATAATATTCGTAAGCGTCTGAACAAAAGAAAAATAACTGGTTTCATTTTCACTATCTAGATTGCTCGCCAGAAGTAAGAAAGCGAGTGGTTTTTCCGAATGAAAAACTGGAATAATTACTTGAAACTGATGCAGTAATTTCGATTTTGACGACTCAATTATGGTAATCTCTTTGAAGCGATTAAATTCTTCATCGATGGTGTTTAAGTTGATCTTCCCTTTGTAACCAATTTTGACAGGGTTTTCCCAAGACTTTTGATTCATTAGTAATACAAACTTTGAAAACCCAAGCTGCTCCTTTAGAATAAAAGTGAAAATTTTCATGAGATGCTCAACCGGTGCATTCTCATTTATGGCATTTGTTATTTCGAGTAAAGAACGAAGTTTGATTTCTTTCACTTCATTTTGATATACCAAATCTTGTTCCCTCGTGGTATACATTTAGATGTTTTTTATTATTTCCGGGAGCTTTTGAAGTGCTGCCAATTCTTTTAATTTTTGAAATGATTCCTTACAAGGTGTGCCGAAATAAGTCTTATTGCCTTCGATATTTTTCGTGACTCCTGATTGGCCTAAAACAATTGCATTTTTCCCTATTTTAACATTACTTGCACATCCTACCTGTCCCCAAATCTTAACTTCATCTTCAATGGTTACACAACCTGAAATACCTGCACCGGAGGCGATAATGCAATTTTTACCTATCACAGTGTCATGACCAACATGCACTTGATTGTCTATTTTTGTTCCATGACCAATTACGGTTGAAGCAGAAACACCCTTGTCTATTGTGCATAAGGCACCAATTTCCACAAATGAATTTATTTTAACATTGCCAATGCTGTGCATCTGAATGTGTTTTTCCTTGGTTTGTTTGTAATAAAAGGCAGAATGTCCAATTACGGAGTTTGGACCAATTTTCACATGCTCACCAATACCCACATGGTCCATAATACAGACTCCTGAATATATTGTGGTATGTGCACCGATGGTTACATTTTCTCCAATATAGACATTTGGATAAATGACTGCGGTTGGATCGATCTTACTTGATTTTTGTGTCTCAGTAGGTTGTGACTCAGGAAACAACAATTTCGCAAGCTTATTGTAATCCTCAAAGGGATTGTCAGAAATAATGAGGGCTTTACCTACAGGAACTTCCACTTCCTTATCAATAATAATAGTATCTGCTAAGGAATTCAATGCACTCTTGTAATATTTTGGATGGTCGACATAAATTAAATCTCCTTTTCCAACATTATGGATTTCATTTAGACCCGAAATAACATGGTTGTCAGCCCCAATGAACTTTCGATTTAAGATATTCGAGACTTCTTTAAGAGAGATTTTTTCCAATAAAACCATTGTATATTTCTTTTAATCAAAAATAGCAATTGGATGCATTTCAACGAATTCATAATTAAAGACTTATCACCTTTGGTTTGTTCAAAGTGATTTAATCTTTATTTTTTGATGATATATGAAAAGAATTATATAAATTTGCATTCCATTTTTGAAACAAGAATTATGAGAAAAGATATACATCCGGATGATTACAGATTAGTTGTTTTTAAAGACATGTCTAATGACTACTCCTTTTTATGCCCTTCATGTGCTCCAGCAAAAGAGAAAATTGAATGGGAAGATGGAAATGAATATCCTTTGATAAAACTTGACATTTCTCATAAATCTCATCCTTTCTTCACTGGTGTAGCTCAGTTTGTGGATACGGCTGGAAGAATTGATAAGTTCAAGAACAGACACGCAAGACACATCAAGAAATAATATCTTGATTGCAATATATTTAGAACCCTTGTTATGCAAGGGTTTTTTTATTTCTTATACTTTGCAGTCGCCTTATTGATTCGATCATTCATCGATCGACCTAAACCTATCTGTGGAAAATTACAAATGAAAATTGCATCAAATTGTTTTTCATCCATATAATGCAAGGCGTGGTATAAATTTTTAGAAGCAATATTGAGGTCTGATTCGGGACTCAGTAAAAATTGATTTTCATTGGGGACATCATCAATTGTTTTGTTAAACCCTATGTAACCAAAGTTTGCAATGGTTTCTATTTTTGAAATGTCTCCAATATCATAAATGGGGGTTTGTGGTGCGTAATGGTAATTTACCATTCCACTTGTAATAGGTTGATCTGAAATTAAGTTATGATCATAAATAAATACTTTTTCCCCAATACAATCCTCTATTTCTTCAGTGGTAATAGCTCCTAATCTGTAAAGAATGGTTTTACCGTTTTCAAATCCTAAAATGGTTGACTCTATACCTTTTGAAGACATTCCTCCATCTAAAATATAGGGTATTGAACCAGAGAGCTGCTTGGATACATGCGCTGCCTTCGTAGGACTGACCCTGCCGTATAAATTTGCGCTTGGAGCTGCTAAGGGGAAGTCAAGTAATGCCAAAAGTTTTAAAGTGTCTGGGTGGTTTGGAATTCGTACTGCAATTTTTTGCTTACCTGAATTGACGGAATTTGGGATTTTCGCTGTTTTTTCCAGTAATAGAGTTAACGGACCAGGCCAAAATTCTTGTGCAATTTTTTTTGCTTCTGTGGGTATGTGAGACACATATTTCGAAACACTATTCAAGTCTTTGAAATGAAGAATAAGAGGGTTTGAAAGGGGTCTCCTCTTGACTTTAAATATCTGAGAAACTGCGTCTTGGTCAAGTCCATTCGCAGCTAGTCCGTACACAGTTTCTGTAGGTATTGCGACCAATTGACCTTTATTTAATAGGTCGGCAGCTTCTTGTATGCTATGTCCAGTTTTCGTAATCACTTGTACAAAAATACATATTCCTAATAGCACATTAGAATATTCCATTTGATGTTAAAAATAATTCATTAATTACTAGCTGTATTTTTACAAGTATATGTATCTTTGTTTAGATTAATTCTAAATAAGATGTCGATAATAATCGCTGATAGTAATGATTTAACAAGGGTAGGATTGCGATCCATTTTATCTACACAAACTTCCATTTCTATTGTAGGAGAGGCTAGTGATGGTAATGAATTGATGAATCAGCTAAATTCATTCGATGTTTCAATGGTACTAATTGATTACACTTCTCCTGGATTCACAATTGATACAATCAGTGAAATCAGCAGTTTTAAAAAGGAAATTAAGTTCATTGCAATTACCCCGGAACAGAGTGCCCAAACACTTGTCGATGCTTTGAGGTCAGGAATTATGAGCTATGTCAAAAAAGATTGTGATTTATCAGAAATCGTAAATGCGGTACTTGAAACAAGAAAAGGTAACAAGTTCTTTTGCGGACAGATTCTTGAGACGATCCAAAAGGCACAAATTGACGTCAATGATTTGGATTTTGATTCATTTACTTGTGAAGCCGTTGTTTTGAGTGAAAGAGAGAATGAAATAATTGTCCTCATATCAGAAGGGTATACCAATAATAAAATTGCAGAGCTCTTATTTTTAAGTAACCACACAATTACCACCCATAGAAAAAACATTATGTCCAAACTTGGAGTGAAAAACACAGCGGGTATTGTGATGTATGCCGTTAAAACAAATCTGGTTTCACCAAACAAGTTTTTGTTTGCTCCATCGAGCTAAAGTCTCAATATGAGCTTCAGGTTAAAGCGCCTTTGAGTAAGGTAATTTGGAATAGAATAATACTTACCACTAACGTCTTGAATCCATTGTTTAGATAAGACATTATTGATACCCAAAAGATTAAATATTTCAAGAGAAATCAAGGCCTGGGAAAAATTGTTTTTCCAAAATTTATGACGTGATTTGGACTTGCCTAAAAAGTCGTAAGACATTCCCAAATCTACTCTAAAATAAGATTTCATTCTAAGGGTGTCTTTATAGCGAGTTGGGTCAGGAGGACCGTAGGGTAGTCTTGTCCCAAACTGCATTCCCATTTGTACTGTAAAGCTTTCTAGTCCTGGCATTTGATCTTGAACCAAAGCTCCAAAATTAAAAAACTGATCGGTTGGGCGAGGGATGTATCCAGGGAAAATAGTAGCGCTATCTACAACCGTTTGGTCTTCGCTAAACCCAAATATTATTCTTTCACCAGAGGCATTATAATATTCCATGTATTGATCGTCTAGGATATCTTCTTTAGTAGAAAGAAAACCCAATTTAAAAAACGACTCAATACCTTTTACAAACTCACCATGAATATTCAAATCTAAACCATAAGCGTATGCAATGGCATTATTATCGGCATAATATCGGGTACGGACATTTTCAATTTGATAAGGATTAACATCCCACAAATACTTATAAAAGACCTCTCCTGTAAATTTGAAAGGCATTTCTCGTTGCCACATGTTAAAGAAGAAATCTGTTCCTGCAACGACATGAACTGATTTTTGGGCCTTGACGTCAGTTCTTAAGCTACCATCAAAGTATCTGAATTCTCTATAGAATGGTGGTTGATAATACATTCCAGAAGATAAACGATAAGAGATGTTTCTTTTGTAAATTTTATCGTTTTGTGCAATGTAGGCTTTGGGATAATAAATAAGTGCTGCTCTTGGGGTAAAATAAAGTTCTTCATTAACAGTTGTATATCCTCCGCGGGTTCCGACTGAAACTGCCCATTTGGAATTGGCTTCCGCAATGGTATCCGTACACCAAACTTTTGTCTTTTGTCCGTGTTCTCCAATTTTATAGGGTCGAGAAACAATGACATTCTTTTGAGTGCGAGACCAACTTGTATTGTATTGAATGAAACCAGTATATCTTTGATTATTTAGAGAAAGCTCTCCTTTAATCACCTCAAAAAGCTCAATTTCATTTGGGTTAGTTTGTGGCACACTGTATCCTGCAGAATCTATCATGCGCCATTCACTTAGGACATCATTAAACTGATCCATTTGAAACGAAACTCCCCATTTTAAATGTCTATTTTTAAATTTCAGTCTGGCCTGATCCGCATATCCATTAAAGAACTCATGTCGACCGTTGTGATATATATTAATGATATTGGCATTTAGTTTATTCCGTGCGTGATTCAGAAAGGTTCCAATTCCCAGTACTGCGATTGAATCACCGTATTCTTCCTTAGAAGGGTCTGTTTCTAGCTCATTAATAAAATATTGGCCTTGAATATCGAAATATTCTCTTTCGGTTGTTTGAAATGCGGTAGCATAAAAGTCGATGTCTGTTTTTTCATTGGCTTTCCATTTAAGAGATAGGCCCCCCATCATGGTTTCAAATTTGGTTTGTTCTTGGCCATCAAAATAGATTTTAAAGGAGTAAGCTTCATTTGCTGTCCCAAAATCAGTTTCTGAAGTTTCTGGACTAAATCGATAATTATTTGATGAGTAATGCAGGAGCGTACTAAAAACCAGGTTGTCTTTAATATTAAAATTGGTTGAGATCTGGGCATCTGAAAACACCGGATTATACGATCCTTGTGTAGGTAGAGAATTCAACAAATAGCCGTTAGACCGATATCTCGCTCCGACTATATAATCGAATTTTTTTCCGATTTTTTGTTCTACATGCGCTTCCGCACCCAGCAAAGAAATCATTAACGAGGACTTAAACTCAGTCGGTTTTTTGTAAGTGATATCTAAGACTGAGCTCAATTTATCTCCATACTGAGCATCAAAACCTCCAGCTGAAAACCGAACAGATTCAACAAGAGAAGAATGGATAAAGCTCATGCCTTCTTGCTGACCACTGCGTGTCAGAAAAGGTCGATAGACTAAAAAACCATTTACATAGACCAAGTTTTCATCATAATTTCCACCTCTTACATTATAGTTTGTTGTAAGTTCGTTATTCGATGTTGCCGCTGTGGTTAAAACCAAGCTTCGCTCAATACTACCTGTTAATTTTTGGGCATCGACTAAAGGAAGCGTTTCTAATTCAAAGGGGTTCTCTCTTTCTTTGATTACTGTGACACTCTGTTGAACAAGGATAGGAAAAGAAATGTTGGGGAAGTTTTTGAGTCCAGAAGATATATAGATGTCTTTTTTAATGGTAATTTCATTCGCCTGATAAACCATTTTTAAGGTGTCTTCTAATTGTACTATAAATTCATATTTCCCTTTAGAATCTGTGTAGTTTTCTTGAATAGGGGAAGTATTGATTTTTACAAATACATTTTCAATAGGGTTCCCTTTTTTATCGACACAAATACCCTCCAATTGTTTTTGTTGTCCAAAAACAAAAAATGAGAAAAACACGAAATATAGTAAAGTTCCTTTCAAGGGTGTAAAGTTAAAAGCATAACGATTTTAAAAGACATTTATTTTGATTAATTTTTATGAGAAGAATTTATTATATTTGTCGCCACGAAATGGTGGTTGTAGCTCAGTTGGTTAGAGCATCGGTTTGTGGTACCGAGGGTCGTGGGTTCGAGACCCATCTTCCACCCAAAAGCCCGGATAAAAGTCCGGGCTTTTTTTATTTTAATTCTTTTAGAAATTTTTCGGTGCTCTTACACAATTGTAAAAGAGGGTTTGGAAGCTCAGTTTGTGTCCAGGGATGTCTTGAGTCAAATACATGATCTGTCTTATCGATCACACATAAATTGGTTCTAGACCAATTCGCTAAGCGATTGCCATTGTTGATATCAACTGAGGTGTCTTTTTCTCCGTGAGCTACAAAAATGGGTTTATCAATCGTACCACAAATGCGTTCGAGATCAAAAGTATGTTCATTTGTCATGTAGTCTGTGTACAAAGTGTATTTTTGAGGGAGTTCTTGCTGTGTTCTCCCGTTCTTAACGTATTTCACTCCGTTTGATTTCCATTTTTCAAGTTGTTCTCCTGTTGGAAACCTTTCTCCAATTGAAGCTATAGCAGCCCAGGTCGAGATACTTTGAATCTTTTTAATATGCTCTCCTGCAATTAAAGCTGTAGCGCCGCCTTTGGAGTGTCCAATTACATGTCCTTTCCAATGAGATACTTTTTCATCAATCCAACGAACCACCTGATTCAGATCTTCAAGTTCATGACTGAACGTGTTGTTTCCGAACGAGTCAGCATCAGGAAAATCAATACCATTTTCGACAGTTCCTCCTCCATGACTGATATTGAATTTGCAAAACCCATACCCCTTTTGCACAAAATAATCCATTACCAAATGCCAAGCTCCCCAATCTTTAAAACCCATGAACCCGTGAATAAATATGATGATTTCACCATTAAACTCTTCAGGGATTTCAAGATCAATTAAGCTTTTTCGGTTTTGAGCTCCAGTATAAGTATCATTTTGAATTTTCATCATTATGAAACATATTCTTGTTTATGAACAAGCAAGTATTCTTTATTCTCTATTTCTCTATACCCCATGTCATAACAGAAAATATACTGAAGTCCTTTTTTCGTGGTGTAAATATTGGTGAAATAGTGAAAATTGAAACCAAGTTCAGCCAATTGAATCAAATGAACTTTAGATTTACCCTCTGGATTGAGTTGTGATAGGATACGTCTATTTTTTCTCAAAATACGGTTGATGTTTCTAACGGCTTTATTTGAATCTTCATTGAGCTTATTGTTGTACGTATTGCGACAATAGTCACAACAGAATTTTTGATCTTTACGACCAACAAGTTTTTCCTTGCACTCAAGGCATTGTCTTTTTGATTCAGACTTCATACATACAAGATTAACAAGAATTAACATGAAATACAATTCATTAAAAGGAGTGTTTCGGATTTTTGTTTTTAAATAGAAATCCTATGAGTGAGTTAAAAGCTTCAGAAAATAACGAAAGTGTAAATCCTGCTGACCATCTTCGAAAGTTGAATGATCAAATTGCTTTGGAAAAAATGGCAATTGAGCAGCTTAAAAAAGAGATTTCTAAAGTTATTATTGGTCAGGAAGAAATGATTGATTCATTAATTATTGCGCTCTTGACTGAAGGCCATGTTTTACTTGAAGGATTGCCCGGATTGGCCAAAACCTTAACGGTAAAAACGCTTTCTCAGGCTATGAGTCTTGATTTTAGTCGCATACAATTCACACCAGACTTATTGCCAGCAGACGTTACTGGAACTATGATTTATCAGCAAAAATCTGAAAGTTTTGCCGTTAGAAAGGGGCCACTATTTGCATCCTTTATTTTAGCGGATGAAATAAATAGAGCACCCGCTAAAGTTCAAAGCGCACTGCTCGAGGCTATGCAAGAACGTCAAGTAACGATTGGAGAAGAATCATTTAAATTACCGGATCCGTTTTTAGTCATGGCAACACAAAATCCAATTGAACAGGAAGGGACTTACAACCTCCCGGAAGCTCAGAAGGATCGTTTTATGATGAAAGTAAGTGTTGGTTATCCTTCGCCGGCTGAAGAAGCGTTAATCATTAGATCTAAAATACAGGGAAGTGAGACAGAAAAAGTAAAAAAGGCATTGACAAAAAAGGATGTTTTAAGATTGAAGGCCCTGGTTAAAGAAGTGTATTTGGACGAAAAAATTGAAAAATACATTGTTGATATCATTAATGAAACCAGAAATCCAAGTATTCCTGCTTTACAAGAATTGGCTCCTTATATTTCATACGGATCATCTCCTCGTGGAGGTATCAATTTGGCTTTGGCTTCAAAAGCAAGAGCATTTATGGAAGGAAGATC
>JABJEE010000094.1 GCA_018665005.1 Flavobacteriales bacterium | reverse complement strand
GAAGACGGAAGTGTGCAATTTGACCTTAACAACTGGAAAGAAGCAACAGGTGGATCTTGGCAGCATTGGTATGTGACTAATGGAACTCTCATTGAGCACAATGGAACCCAAATTGATTGTGGGGTAGAAGGCATCGAAAGCTTGGATTTAGAGAGCAATCAAATCATTGGAATAAGCGATGTTTTAGGTAGGCCAGCTCAATTCAAAAAGAATGAATTTTTGTTTGTGAAATATGCAAACGGCACCATTGTTAAGTGCATGTCTACTCCATATTAGCAGAGATGTGGTTCTGCTATGAGATGTGCCTTTTAGCTGTCAGCTCTAATTCCATTAATAGTTTATTTCAATATGAAAAACATATATTCGTCTTTAAATAAATAAGAGCCATGCAAAAGCCATTGTCTTCTCGGTGTTTAAAACGTAATGTGCTTCTTGTTATTGGTTTTTTATGTGCGATAGTTTTTGTGCAAGGACAGGCAATTAAAGGATCCATCAGTGATGATCAAGGAGCGGTTTTGCCTTTCGCCAAAGTTTGGCTCAAGAACACGAGCTATGGTACAATCTCAAACGGTAAAGGGGAATATCAGCTTGAACTTAAAAGTGAGGGGATTTATGATCTTCGCATTTCATCATTAGGCTACGATTCCTTTGACACAATAATAACTGTGGATATTGATATTGTGCGGTTCAATGTGGTTTTACAATCGAGTGTGGTCGAGTTGCAAGAGGTCACAGTTACAAATGACAGTAAGCGAAAAAAAGGCAAGAAAATAATGAAAGAGGTCATTTCTCGTAGAAAGGGTTTTCTTGAGGGGGCTAGTCGCTATAAATGCGAAACCTATTGTTATACCTCATTAGATAAAAGAACGGAGGTGCAATCCGATTCTTTGGTAGATTCTGTTGCCTTGAGTCAGTCTAAAATGAATATTACAGAATGGAAGGGCACCTCTTATTTTGAGGCCAAAAACAGGTATAAGGATGTAATTACAGGTTTTATCGATTATACAGATAAGGTGAATAATACCATGAATGCATCCATTTCATTTGGTGATGAAGAGCTCGGAGAACCGAATGCAGGTGTTGAAGTCAATCCTTATATATTTATTTCGGGTATAGATGATGCTGATATTAATATTTTTAAAAATTCTATTGATGCACCTTCAATATCGCATCGTCCTATCATTTCTCCTTTGGCATATAATGCTTTCGCGAATTATAATTTTTACTTAGAAGGTTCTTTTCGCGAAAACGATCATTTTGTTTACGAAATACGTGTTGTTCCCATTTTTAAGGAAGAAGCATTGTTTTCAGGGACGATTTATATAAAATCTGAGACCTATGAGCCTAAGGGGTATGAATTGGCTGTAAATAAGGGAGCGATGAATTTTTTTAAGGAAATGAGAATCATCTGTAGCTACGATAACATCGATGGAAAGCTACTTCCTTCAAAGCGTGAATTTATTTATTTAGTGACTGAACGTTATTTGGGTAAGCCCGATGTGTTCATACATGGAAGCTCCCAGGTTTCACACAGCAACTACGAATTTGAATTTGATGACAATAATCGCAAGTTTTGGCTTGAGCAACAGGTGTATGTTCCCGAGGCATTTGATCGGGATTCAAGCTATTGGGACAATGTTCGGCCTTTTCATTTAGAAGTTGAAGAGGTTGAGTTCATACGTGTTCAGGACAGTATTTCTAGGTATTTAATGAGTGAAGGTTATCTCACAGAACAAGATAGTATTTACAATACGTTTACCCCATGGGATTTTCTTTTCAATGGAGTTGGCTTCAGAAACACCTTTAAAAAACAATCTCTTAGGATTTCAAGTCTAATGGAGGGTTTTAGTTTATTAGGCGTTGGAGGAATGAGGCAAAGGTTTGACTTCACCTATACCAAGGAATTTAAAAATGCACATGCCATTGAGCTTGTTCCTCAGATTGATTATGGCCGCACAAATAAAGACATCAAGGGAACATTTGGCATTGGATATGTGTACAACCCGATGAAATTCTCAAAATTGTCTTTTCGGATCGGGGACACCTATGACTTTATTAATGGTTATCAAAGTATTGTAGGAACTTTTTCTCCTTCGAATAGAGTGAACAATAAGCTTGTAGAAGTCAATCATCAGCTGGAGATTGTGAATGGATTGTATTTTAGAACGGGTTTTGAGTACTCTAAACGCCGGGCAATAACGAATATGGAATATCCCGACTGGGCTGCTGATTGGGGGATTTATTCGGAACCATTAGATTTTGAGGATTATACGGTTTTCATTACGGAGCTTGAATTTTCTTATCGCATCAGACAGCGCTACATCTTAAAGCAAAACAAAAAAATCATTACAAGTGATAAATGGCCCATTTTAAAGTTAAAATACAGGAAGAGTTTTGAGGGATTACTTGGCTCTCAAACTGATTTTGATTTTATCGAACTTGGAATCTATGATCAGATCGAATTGAATTCATTAGGAAATTCAGAGGTAAATGTAACCGCAGGTGCTTTTTTGAAAAAGAACAATTTAAGACCCATTGAGCACAAGTATTTTAGAACCTCTGATTTCGGATTCTTTTCAGACCCGACAAAGTCTATGCAGCGCTTAGACACTGTTCTCAGTACAACAAAATCGTTTATACAGGCCAATTTTATTCATCATTTTAATGGTTTCTTTCTGAATAAAGTCTGGGGTATCAATAAGCTAAAGCTAGAGGAAACAATAGGTGGAGGACTGCTTATCATTCCTGAGTCAAATTTCAATCTTGTTGAGTTTTATTTAGGCTTAGAGCGAATGTTTAGATTCAGAAAACAGCTTTTTAAAATTGGTGTTTATGCTGTTGCTTCGGACAATAATTACAATAAGGCCAATATTCATTGGAAGTTTGGGGTGAATTTTTACGATTCGTTCCGAAGAAAATGGAGTTACTAAAGCTTCGTTTTAGTTAAAGAAGCGTTCCATCAACTCTTTGTCTTTAGTTTTAAAGGCTTTTAATGGCAAGGATTGTTGTCTCATGAAGTATTTAATCGGGCGTTTTAGTAGTGAAGCAAAAAACTTTTGAATGCCTGATACCGCTTCTTCATTCAGTCTGGTGTAATCTTCAAGAGAGTGTTTTCTGAAATGGGTAATATTTTCCAAGTCATCGCCATCTACATAATGTCCGCAATGAAAATTCTTTTCCGCAAATGTTTTTGGAGGAAAATCTACGTCTCCCAGGCCATTGATTCTAAAGTTGATTCCAAGAAATTCTTTATAGGTCGTTCTGCAAGAAGGGCCTCCTGCAAGATTGAATACCTTGTTTTTCAGCTCAGCTCGTTTTTCAATACCATTTGTAAAGGCTCTTGCGGTATCTTCAGGCATACATATTTCCATAGGGGTAGAGAGTGGCATATGAAACATTAAACCTGTCATTTTATGATTCTTAACTCCCATAATGGCTGTTAGTCGAAAGATCGTCCATTCCAGCTTTGAATTCATGATAATGGGTTCTGTTTCGAGTTTTGTTTGTGCATAAATATCATCCTCATGTTCGGGTAATGTGTCTTTTACCGAAATGTCGGGAGTATTTAGGCGGTCACCATAGACAGCTATGGATGAGCTAAACATGAAAAAACAATCGGGGCTAATGATTTCAAGTCGCTCGATAAGGTTTTTTGTCCCCGTAAAATTCACCTTGTGGGTCAATTCGGGTTGTTCATCAGCCAATGGTGGTATTACTGCAGCAAGATGGATGGCAGCATCAAATTCTCCTTCAAGCTTTTCCATTTCTTTATGATTTGATAAATCAATGTGAATCAGTTTGATCTGATTTAAATAGGGCTGTAGTGTCTTTTTGTTTTTTGAAGTGGCTCTGCACATTACAGAGATTTCATAGTCCGATTGGCTACAAAGCTGTTTTAAAGTCTCTTTCCCAATAGTCCCGGTTGCTCCGGTTAATAAAATATGCTTCTTCATATTGACGGTTTATAAAAGATAGGGGAGAACTGCTTTTCTTTTTTTTGGATAGTTATCAAATTTTGTTTGATACCAATCATGATGATTTAATGACCGCGGACTCAAATTACAAAAGGTCCATATGGCAAAGGTTACGGCAGGAAGACTCCACGCGATGATAGCAAATCCAAACCATTCAACGATTTCGCCAAAATGATTGGGGCAGGAAATAAATTCAAACAATCCACCTCTTGGAATTTGATAACCCTCTTGTTTTTCTCTAAGTGAAATCAGTTTGCGATCGGACCATCGGTTGATCACCATTCCTAAAAAGAATACAGTAAGTCCAATGTAGACATGAATAGAATTAAGGTCTAATAGTTCTGGATTCATAAATCCAATAAAGTATCCATTAAGCACTCCATTTACCCCATTAAACAAAACGGCACTACCAACAATTACCAAGGGCATTTTTTTGTTCTTTGTTTTGAGTTTGAAAGGAAAAATGAGCGTTCTGTTTGCGTAATGAAGTACCCAAAGACTAATGATGATGTAGCTCAATTCATTCTTTTCAGAATCTCCGAAAAGAGCAATTACTGGCATTAGGACCAGGGCAGGTAGTTCCATGAAAAACCATCCCCATTTGTTCGATATCATTGGCCCCCATTGTGCGTTGGAATGTCGCCCGTATGGTGCTTTAATTTTAAAGATGACCAAGGAAAGAAAGGTTGCCAATGCAACGCCAATCCAAATATAATTAATGGTGTTAAAATCCATGTGAGGACTAAAGATAATATTTTGTTTTAAAGGGTCGCGGCCTCAAGTTGTAAGTGATTGTTAATCAAATAATTGCTATATTCAATAGATGATTCAACGCATAGCTTTTATCGTTGGGCTCATTTCCTCTGTTTTACTCATTATTGGATGTGCGCTTGTATCTTTTGATCTTCCTGGGTCACGGATCATGCTTTTGTTCGGGGCAGCTTGCTTTTCTTTTGTTTTCGTGCCCGTTTTGATTTACATGAATTTTAAGCGTCAGAAACTAATGAGTATTGGTGATAAGTGGGTATTTGCTGCTTTGCATCTTATGGGGATTTCCTTTATTGTGGGCATCCTATTGAAACTGATGAATATGAGCTGTTCTGCATTTTTTATTAGATACAGCTTAATGGCTTTGATTTTTTTAATACTTCCGGTATACTTTATCTCTGCCTTATCTACTAAGCTTGATGAATTTTATACGGAAAAAGACAGAAAAAATAGGATTATTGTGGGTGTGATCATATTAACCTTTGTTGGATTTCTTTATGCCATGATAGAATTATTTTAAATACAAACATGTAATAATGTGAAATAGCGATATTCATTATTAAATTTGGCTATGTCTGAGTTTCTTGTCAAGGATTTTATAAAACGAAGGTGCTGGAGTGATGTTAGCTTGAGTGAGGTCCATCAATTCGTAAATCAAAGTAATGAGCATGTCGAAAAAATGCTTGAGCTTGCCATTTCAGATGTTAAGGATAGCTCTTGGCGTGTTGCATGGCTCTTGGGAAGATCATTAGATAGGTCAAGTGAGATCATTCAAAAGTATAATTTAAAAATTATTAAATCTCTTAAAGGCAAAGAATGTGGTCATCAAAGAGAGCTTCTAAAGCTCATCATTGATCGGAATCTTTCTGAAGAAGAGGAGGGGAGGTTGTTTGAGATTTGTTTGAATATATGGAAAGATGTACACAAAAAGTCTGGCACACGTTTTTACGCATTTAATTATATACATAAAATAGTTACAAAGCATCCCGAACTTCAAAATGAACTTGTGGGATTGTTTGACATGAATTACCTCGAAACTCTTTCTCCGGGGATTCAAAAAGGGGTCCAAAAAAAAACCTCCACATTTCTGTGAAGGTTTTTAGTGGGCAATGAGGGACTCGAACCCCCGACTTCCTCCTTGTAAGGGAGGCACTCTGAACCAACTGAGTTAATCGCCCAAATCGAGTGCAAATATAAATGTATTTTTTTAAATATGAAGAAGTAAGAAAATTTATTCTTCGTTTTTTATTTCTTGGATTTTATTAAGAACGTCATCAAGCCCATCTTTAAACTTTTCAAAGTCCTCTTTATACAAGAAAATCTTGTGTTTTTGGTAGGATCCCTCACCATCCTCATTCCAAATCTTTTTACTTTCAGTCAAGGTAAGGTAAAGGTCATTACCCTTCGTTGCTTTAATATCAAAAAAATAAGTTCGTTTACCAGCCCTTACGACTTTTGAATAAATTTCATTTTGATCGCCTCCCATAATCCTTGATTTAGTTCTATCAAATAAACGGAATTTTTATGAGAAAGACAAATGTTTACTTAGATGAAACCAATCTGATATAAGTCCGTAAATCAGTATATTAGATTAATCTAGAATACAGAATGAGCAAAGCAATTGCGATGATTTTTTTTGGTGTGATTTTAGCTTCCTGTGGGAGCTCAATTCAAAAAGCACCTGCGAAGAAGGTGAAGGTTGTAAATGACCTTGAAGCCATAATGCAAAAGGATACTTTGACTGTTTTGACTGAAAACGGTGCCATTTCATTCTATGAGTATAAGGATAAATATCTCGGTTTTGAATATGAAATTTTAGATTCGTTTGCACGTCATCTGGGGGTTCATTTAAAGTTGATCGAAATTGCCAATCCAGATGATTTTGTTTCATACTTAAATTCGAGAAAGGGAGATTTAATTGCTTGCAATAAGCCCATTCACATGGAAGATAAAAAGCTTCATGCATTTTCCATTCCCTACAACCACTCCTTTGAAGTTCTTGTTCAAAGGGTTTCCGAAGATAGTGTGATCAGAGATATTTCAAAACTAAAGGACAAAAACATCTATATCAGAAATAAGAGTTCTTTTTTGAAGAGAATATTGCACTTGGAAGATGAAATTGGTGAGAACATTCATGTAAAGTCTATTCCAGGATACCCAGTAACAGAAGATTTAATTGAAATGGTTTCGCGTGGAGAAATCGATTTCACGATTTCAATGGAAAACACCGCAAGAATAGAACAGGCATGTCATCCAAATATTGATATTTCTACACTATTATCTGTTCGTCAAAACATCGCTTTTGGATTGAGGAAGTCTGATGTTAAGCTCAAAGAAAAGTTGGATTATTTTCTAGAAGAGTATCTCGAGTCAGATGCCTATAAATTGCTTCGAAAGAAATATTTCGATTATATGAAAGAGACCAATTTTCATATTGAGGATATAGACAGTACCACAAATCTTAATATTGAATTGTCTGAGTATGATGAACTTTTTAAAGCTTCAGCGCTCAAACGAAACTGGGACTGGAGGTTTTTAGCTTCTATTGCATATCAAGAATCTCGATATGACCCTAATGCTAGAGGGTTTGGAGGTGCATACGGGATGATGCAGTTCATGCCAAATACAGGTCCTTCTTTTAATGTTTTTCCTGATTCACCACCAGCAATTCAAATAGATGCAGGGATGCGTTACATTGATCAACTTTACAATCAATGGGATCGCATTGAATCTCGAGAGCAGAGATTGAAATTCACATTGGCATCCTATAATGCCGGTAAAGGTCACATCGATGATGCTGTTCGGCTTGCAGAAAAATTGGGTTATAATCCACTCGTATGGGACGATAATGTAGAGCTCATGATTAAGAATCTTTCCATACCAGAATATTACAGAAATAAACCTGTAAAATATGGTGCCTACCGAGGGCCTGCGAAAAATTATGTAAAATCCATATATTCGCGTTATATGTCATGGAAATTAAATGAGTAAATTAATCATAATTCAAGGCCCTACCGCTTCGGGAAAATCATCCTTATCTCTTGAAATAGCTATGAAATTAGGCGCACCTATAATTTCAGCGGATTCAAGGCAATTTTACAAAGAATTGAGTATAGGTACAGCCAAGCCTTCAGAGAAAGAGCAGCAAATGGCTACACATTATTTTGTTGATTCACATTCTATTCATGATCTAACCATAACGAGTGCGGAATTCATGAAGCTAGGTCGTCAGAAAATCACGCAACTGTTTAATGAGGGCAACGAATACGTTGTTGTGACAGGTGGTTCAGGTATGTTTATTGATGCTTTAATAGATGGTTTGCACCCTTCTCCAAGTGACGCTTCGGTGAGATCTGATTTAAATAATGAATGGAAAAACAAGGGAATAGATATACTACTTGAAGAGCTTAAGAACAAGGACTTGAGCACATATGACCATATTGATGTCAATAATCCAATGAGGATTCTAAGAGCACTTGAGGTGATACGTGTTTCAGGTAAAACTTTGGGCGAGATTAGAAAACAAGAGAAAATAAAAATTGATCATCCACATCTTCGTTTTGGTATAAAATGGAATCGACAAGATTTATATGATCGAATTAATACCCGTGTAAATGAAATGATAAATGAGGGATTACTTGATGAAGTAAAAAGCTTACCGTTAAAGGAAAATCTTCTCATTCAAAATACGGTTGGATATAAAGAGTGGATTTCTTATTTCGAAAATGGCATGTCTTTTGAAGATACAGTTGCGATGATTCAAAAAAATTCTAGAAATTATGGAAAAAGGCAAGAAACTTGGATGAAGAGGTATTCGGACTTGATTCTTCTCAGTCCCTACGAATCAAGAACGATGATAGATCAATTAATAAAACATTTATAGCAAGTAATTATAATGCATTTTAAATTTCAGCAACTCTGTCCAAACGTTTTTCAAAATGTAGTTTTGAATAGCTCGATATGGAATAAAGATGTCGAAATCTCTAAAGATCAAAGGATATTAATACATGCCATAAGTGGAAGTGGAAAAACTTCTTTCATACATTACTTGCTTGGCTTGAGAAACGATTATTCAGGGTCTATTTTAATTGATGGAAAGAATATTAATTCTATTGACATGGAAGCCTTTACAGAAATAAGAAGAAAAGGCATTTCTACTGTTTTTCAGGATTTACAGCTTTTTGATGATTTAACAGTGAAGGAAAATATTGCCATCCTTCCTGAATTTGCTTTTGGATATGATTTAGAGAATGCCCATAAGATGCTTGAAGATTTGGATATCATCGAGAAATGGGAACAAAAAGTAGGTAAGCTGTCTTTTGGTCAGAAGCAGCGTGTCGCTATAATAAGAGCTCTAATGAAGCCATTTGATTTTCTCATATGTGATGAGCCGTTTTCTCACCTGGATAAGCTTAACACGATGAAATGCACTGCGCTTATTGAAAAAAGACTGAAAGAAGAGCAGGCAGGGTTAATTCTTTTGGGCCTAGAAGAGGAGTGTTCATTTACTGAGATTAAAACACTTCAGTTATGATGAAGCAATTGTTTTTTAAATTCCAAAATAAAAAGCAACTTGTTTTGGCTTCGCTTGGAACCTTTCTTGGATTATTCTTTTTGTTTACCTCTTTGCATTTTTTACATAAAATTTATAATTATGGTGAGAATACAGAAATGCTTTCCAAGAATACCATTGTCGTCCAAAAGAAAGTGAAATCGGGATCTTTATTAGGCTTGAATAGCTCTGAGTTTTCAAGTCAAGAAATTGAAGAAATTCGATCAAAATCCTTTGTTGAGAAATGTGACCCTATTCGTTCTAACACGTTTAAGGTTGTTCTGCAAATAGATGACCCTTTGATTCCTGCTTTTAATTCTGACATCTATGTTCAATCCGTAAAGAAGGGATATTTAGATGTGAAAACAGACCGTTGGGATTGGGATGAAAATAGCGATATCCTACCTATCATAATGCCTCGTGATTTTCTAATGATGATGAATAATTTTTTATCTGCAAGCAGTATCCCACAGCTTTCTGATAATTTGGTTCTCGAGTTAAAAATAAATCTTAAGATAGGCACTCGAAATAACCGCGAAACCATACATGCACGAATTGTCGGTTTTACAAATGAGCTTTCATCCATTTTGGTGCCAGAAGAATTTTTGCTTTGGGCAAATCAAAAATATGGTGAGAAGGATAAGGAGGAGATTAGCCAGCTTGTCGTAAAGAGTAATGATGGACAGTTTGGATTATTAGAAAAGTATTTAGACGAAAAGGAGCTGGAATCCAAAAAATCACAGCTGATTATAGCCAAATTAAAAAGCGCATTAAGTGTGCTCTTGTCAATAATATCAATCGTATCCCTGTTGACGGTCTTTCTTTCAATTTTGGTTTTAATTCAATACTTACAACTGATTTTAACCAAGAATGATTACGAAATCAGAACCTTGTTACGTCTTGGTCATTCATCAAAAATGCTCATTAAGGTATTTATGAAATATTTTGTTTTACTTTTTTCAATAGTTACACTTTCGGCTCTTTTGGCCTTTTTACCTGCAAAATCTTATTTGCAAGAAGTGTTTATTTCAAATGGAATATCTTTAGAAGATTCTATTTCTTACTATCTATACGGTGCATTGTTTTTCGTTAGTATGGTATTTGTGTTTTCCATTTTTATGAGCACGAAAAGACGGATTTTAAAAACAGTAAATACGTAATCGTTAAAGAATTGTTAAAAGGGTTTAAAATTAATTGCCGAGCCATTATTTTGATTTAAATTAACGCAAAAATAAAACCAATGAAAAAAGGACTTTTAATCATATCAATGTTCTTTGTGTTTTCCTTAAACGCACAAAAATTATCGTTTAAGATTGAAAATCAAAAGGATACGACGGTTCACTTGATAAAATATTTCGGTAAAAAGCTTTATTATGCTGATACTGCTCAAATGAAAAATGGAAGAGTAGAGTTTGACGGCAAGAAGCAAGTTCCGGGTATTCTAGGCGTTCTTTTACCAGGTCAGAAATATTTTGAGTTCATCTACAACAACGAAGACATTACACTTGAAACTACTTTGCCGGATATGGTGGGAAGTATGAAAGTTATTAAGTCTGAGGAAAATACCGTATTTATTCCTTACATACGTTTTATTGGTAAGAATAAATCTGAAGCCAATCAGCTTGGCAAGCAAAGATCAAATCTTTCAAAAGATGATCCGGACTACAAAAAGCTGACAAATAAAATTGAGGAAATAAACCAAAAAGTAAAGGAATATCAGGATGATATCGTCGAAGGACAGCGTGGAAGATTGGTTTCTAAAATTGTTAAGATGTCTATGGATGTGATTGTTCCCGATTCTCCGAGGGATGAAAACGGAAATGTGATTGATTCAAATTTCACTTTTAAATATTACAGAAGCCATTACTGGGATAATGTAGATTTAACTGATGATGCTTTAGTGAACAATCCTGTTTTCCATAACAAACTGGAATATTTTTTTGGGGATAGAATGATGGTACAGCATTGGGATTCTATCATCGCTTTTGCCTTTCCTTTTTGTGATCAGCTTAATCCAGACACGAAAATGTTTGAATATTGTGTAGGTTGGATTACATCTACATTTGGAAAGAGCAAAATCATGGGAATGGATAAGGTCTATCTTGAGATGATCAATCGTTATTATTGCACAAAAAACTCTAAAGGAGAATCTCCTGCGTTTTGGGTTTCTGACGATAAGTTTACCGATCTTTGTGATAACCTGAGCAATAAGCTGAGACTTACTGTTGGTTCAATTCCTCCAAACCTTATTCTTCAGGATACAACGGATAACCATTGGCAAGATTTTTATTCGCTCCCTTCTGAATACACGGTATTGTATTTCTGGGACCCAGAATGTGGTCATTGTAAAAAAACCACTCCAAAACTTGAAACCCTATATCAAGAGAAATTCAAAGCACGCAATGTGGAAATATATTCTGTAGGAAAAGCAGTTGGAGACGATTTTGAAAAATGGAAAAAATTTATCCGTGACAATAACATGACCTTCATAAATGTTGCTGTTACAGATCGCATTTACAAGGAGGCACAGGATTCTTCTCCTGGTCAGCCAAGTCTCATGAATTTATTAGAATCGACAAGTTTAGAGTCATTAAATTACCAAGGGACTTATGATATTTTTTCAACTCCTAAAGTGTTTTTATTAGATAAGGATAAGAAAATCATTGCGAAAAGTATTTCTATCTCTCAACTAGAAGAAATGATTGATCGCTTACAGGGTAAAGAGGATCTTCCAAAGCTTTTTCCACCCGACCCGGAGGAGGATGCTCAAATGCAAAAGAAAGAGTAATTTTGTTTCATGATTGAAACATTTAAGAAACTTCTTGATAACTCGAATAGAGTTCTTGTAACTTCTCATAAATCACCTGACGGTGATGCCGTTGGTAGTTCTGTGGCCTGCTACGAGTTTTTAAAATCAATCGGTAAAATTCCTTTCGTATTATTACCAGATCCTCCTGCATCGAATTTAATGCCTTATCTCGAGGATGTAGATTATTCATTCTACGAAAATCACAATTTGGATTTTTCTCAATTTGACTTGGTGTTTTGCTTGGATTACAATCATGAATACAGAGTAGGAGAGGAGATGTCTGATGTCTTTAATCAATTGGCGTGCAAAAAGATTATGATAGATCATCATCCAGACCCAAGCGCGTTTTGTGATTTGACCATTTCTAGACCTGAAGTATGTTCAACCGCTCAATTGTTTTTTGAAGTGCTTGAAGAGTTAGAAATGTCTAATGAATTAAACCTCAAAGCAAGTAAAGCCATTTATCTTGGCATTATGACGGATACAGGTTCTTTTCGATATCCATCCGTTAATGCAAAAACACATGATGTTCTGGCTAAGGTCATTTCAAATGGTGTGGTCCCCTTTGAGATTCATGAAAGCATATTTGACCAAAACACAAGTGAAAAGCTGAAATTACGAGGTTATGCAGTTTCTGATAAGATGGAACTGATTAAAGATAGTCCAGTTGGTTTGATTTCGCTATCTATCGAAGAGCTAAATCGATTTAATTATAAAAAAGGGGATACGGAAGGATTAGTTAATGTTATACTCTCAATAAAAGGAATGTCAATTGCCATATTTATGGTAGAAAATGACGAAGGCAAGGTGAAAATGTCTTTTCGATCGAAAGGAAAATATTTCGTAAATGAATTTGCGAAAAAGCACTTTAATGGTGGTGGGCATAAATATGCGGCTGGTGGCTTTAGTCATAGTAATTTATTAGAGACAAAGAATAAAGTTCTTGAATATTATAAAGAGTTATTATGAGATTAGCAGTTACACTGTGTTTGTTGCTCTTTCTATCATGTCGAAATGAAAAGGATACAGAACAGATAGTAGAAACCCCTAAAACTGAATCTGAATGGTCGAGTAATCATTCCGTTGATTTTAACCAAGAAATACATGTTAGGGAGGAGATTGACATTGCTCTTTACCTTGAGCACCATAAAGATTTAAAAATGACCCAAAGTTCTTCAGGACTTCGTTACACCATAATCGTTAATGATGAATCTGATGAAACCTTAGCTCAAGAAGGAGATGTTCTAGATTTAGATTTGAAAATAGAGCTTTTGGATGGAACATTATGCTACGAAACAGATTCTGTTCCTGAAAGACTTGTTCTTGGAAGAAGTG
>JABJEE010000093.1 GCA_018665005.1 Flavobacteriales bacterium | reverse complement strand
TGATTAGAAGTCTTGATGTAAGCGATAACGGTTTAGGAATCAAGTTCAATTTAAATACACTTTGTAGTAAACAGCCTACGTTTTATTAAGAATCAATCCTTACTGATTTTTGTAAATCGATAGGTATGAGTATGAGTACTTTCGGTAATGGATATAAAATAATTCCCGGTTCTAAGCTGTGAGATATTTAGTACAAAGGATTCATCCATCGAAAAGGATTGATGAACCAGTTTTCCTATTTGATCTCTAATCACAATATTGCATAAAGAGCCCGGAGCATTTGTTGATACATACAAATGGTTTTGAGCAGGATTAGGATAGATTGATATCTGTGAATCAACAAGACCAATAACAGATCCAATACCAAAAGAAACAGGATCTGATAGGGAGGAGCAGCCATTGGCAGAAGTAAGCTCAACCGAGTAATTTCCGGAAGTCTCAGGAATATAATATTGCAGATTGGCATCAGGAATAAGATTCCCATCCAAGAACCATTGATAACCAGACGCAAGCTCGGTAATTAGGGTGTCTTCTCCGGCAAAGGAAATCACAGCATTGGGAACGTTCAAAACATTCAATTCTAAATCATTCGATTGACAAGAATTTAAGGCGTTGTAAATGAAGTGAGAGCTTGTTTCGCTGGCATTTACAACATTCGCGCCATGTATATGCATCATGTGGACAGGAGTCAAGTATTGGGATGAAAATTCACCGTTAATCTGATGTTCATTGTTGTTTCCACATCCAAATACACTTAAGTCGTTTCTACTAAATAAGCTTGTGTTTTTCCCAGCAGAAATTTGACGTACTCCAGAAAGCTGAATTTTAGATGGAATTAGCGGATTAGCGTTTAGATTACCGAGTTGCCCGAAATCATTTTCTCCACAAGAAAACACCTCTCCAGTTTCTTTTAAAAATAGCGAGTGGGCAGCCCCTCCATCAACAGATGTGATCGATGAAAGATTAATAATTTGTGGCGAAAGTTGGGCGTTTAAGTCACCGGTCCCGAGCTGTCCGAAGCTATTATTTCCCCATGCATAAAGTACACCATTGGAATCAATCGCGAAGCTGTGTCGGTCACCGGCCCCTATATTTTTAATACTCGAAAGTTCCGAAATCAGAATGGGTTCAGTTTGATTAATAGTTGAACCGATTCCGAGCTGACCAAATTCATTGTTACCAACTGACCAGACTGTACCATCATTCTTTAATATAATAAAGTGGTCTTGTCCTGCAGAAACAGTGTCAATATCGCTCAACGAGGGGTGAGCCATCGGGAAGTTCACAACGGATGCACTTCCAATCCCTAATTCCCCTTCTGTATTGCCTCCCCAGACAAAAACATTTCCTAATATCCCTACGGCCATTACGCTTGAATGAGATGCTGCACATGATTGAATATTATCGATTCCCGGAGTTTGAATTGGAATATTACTGCTCGTAAAAGTTCCATTTCCAAGCTGTCCAGTATTGTTTTCACCCCATGTAAAGACTTGATTTGCCTCATCAACAGCAGTCATAAATTCACTTCCGGTATAGATTGAAGTAAATGTGGTGGAAAAATCTGCTCTTTGAGGACTAGCCGAATTAAAGTTATTTCCGTTACCGTGAATACCCGAGGCGTTTTGACCAATGGACCATACATCACCTTGTCCTCCATGAGTTCCAGTAAAAGTGTAGCTCCCTGAACTTGATGCGTATAGAAGTGTGTCAGTGGCTCCATCAATGATTGAACCATCCAAATACCATTGATTGCCATATGAGTAATTACTGATCAGTAATACTGAGTCACCTTCACAGATAGAAATTGGTCCATCAGGGCTTATGGTAGGCGATTCTTGAACGCTGACAATAATATAATCTCCGAAGGTTTGATAACAACCCGTACTCGTATTAAATGCACTAAAACCGAATTCATCTAAATCATTAACACTTACGTTTTCAAGAACATCATTGTTCTCAAAAACACCTATCGATTGCCCGTTAATACTAAATTGATATTCATTCCCTCCGGAAGCAGAAAGGGTAATAGATTCTCCTTCACAGGTCATATTTGATGGTGAAATAGAAAGACCCAAATCCATTTCATTTACCGTAAACAAATAAGACATCGTATCCGATGCGCAGCTTCCATTTAAGGCAATTACTTCGATGAGGTCATTGTTCTGAATTAGATAGGCTTCATAACTATTTTGTGTGTTTGATTGCATCAACTGACCATTTACGAGAAAATGGAAATTCTGACCTCCCGTAGCCATAATTTCAACGGTGTCTTGAGCGCATATGATATTATCAGCGTCCGAACTAGAACTGGTTAAAACAGGGTAGTCGAACACGGCGAATTGTAGGGTGCCGGTTAAAGGGCTTAGACATCCATTTGAAGATCCTTGAACACCAATGATGTCTAGGTCATTTAGGACTTGATTAAAATTAGCATTCGAATCAAAACTGCCAACAGGAGCTCCGTTTAAATAAAACTGATACAAATCCGCACCAAAAGCCTGCAGATTGGATTGCTCATCAACGCATAAAGTAGAATCATCATAATTAACGAGATTAACTACTGGTGATTGAAAAACATTATATGAAATCACATTTGAAGTGTCAGTACATCCTTGTACTGAAGTACCCAAAACAAAAACCAATTCTGCATTTTCTAAGCTATCAATATTTATAATGGGATTGCTAGAAGACCCCAAAGATTGTCCATTAATAAAATATTCAAATTCGGATGCTCCGACAGCTGAAAATTCAACATTGTCACCAGAACAGATAGAAGGTAATGTCACAGAGCTACTCAATGTGATGGATGGAGATTCAAAAACGGTAAATGGATCTAAGCCGATAGAATCTGTGCATCCCTGACTGGTAATGACCAATACACTAATCTCACTCCCCTGAACCAAATCAGAGTTTATATATTGATTGCTAAATGAAGGACCCCCTTGTGGATTATTACCGTTGTAGAACAAGTAGGTATTGCCTCCTGAAGCCGTAAAAACAACATTCTGACCAGAACAAATTGAGTTGTCAGCATCTGAGGATGTTATTCCAGCGTTGGGCAATTCGTTTACAAGGATATTAATGACATCATCATCATTACAGCCCTGACTTTCTCCTACGACCATGAGCTCATAGCTTCCAGCTGTAAAATCAAGACTATTGATTTCATTGTTTGAAGATGGAGCGCTATGCGCAACACCTCCAATAAAAAACTGATACTCATCAGCCCCTGTTGCAGTATAGGTTACTTCATCTCCCTCACAAAAAATATTATCCACGTCTGTACTTAGTATACCAACATTAGGAACCGGATTCACCTGAAACGTGATAAGGTTTGAGGTGCTATTACATCCCAATAGAGAACCTTCAACAAGTATTGCTTCTCCATCATTTATACTAATCGTTGTAAACTCCATATTTGAAGAGACTGGGCCTTGAGGTACGCCATTAAGATAAAACTGATAACTATCTCCTCCTGAGGCAACAAATGAAACCGAATCTCCCTGACAAATTTCATTATCCAAATCACTACCTGTAATTAAAATGTTGGGAATGGCATTGACCGTAACGACAATCGGATCACTAAAGTCATCGCAACCATTTGCTGAAACTCCTTGAACAACAATAGTATCGGAACCAACGGGAAGTGTGGGATTACTTAATGTATTGTCATTACTAAGCGTTTGAAGAACAGCGCCATTTACCCAAAATGCATATTCTGAGGCATTCACCCCTGTAATGGTTATAGGGTCTTGTTCACATAAAACATTATCAATGTCATTGCTGAACAAATCTACAATGGGGTTCACTAAAACGTTAAAGGACTCTTGGTCGCTAATGATACAAGAATTGGATTCTCCTTGAACCGTCACCACTTGGTTGTTTTGCAGTCCTGAAGTTTGAAATGTATTTTGAGTACTAGAAACACCTTGAGAAATACCATCAATAAAAAACTCATAGTTCGCTGCTCCGGATGCGCTAAACTCAATACTAGTGCCTGCACAGATGGTATTGTCGCCATCGTCATCATTTACAAGAAGGGTCGTAGGTGCCTGGAGTACCGTAGTTACAATATCCGAACTCATTTGACTGCATCCACCAAGACTTCCCAATACAGAAAGAGCAGCATTGTTATTTAAACTAGAGCCTAGATAAACGTTATTTGTCCCTGGTCCTTGAACAGAATTTCCCTCTAAGAAAAACTCGTAAAGCCCTGCTCCAGAAGCAGTATATATAATTTGCTCATTAGAGCAAATGGTATTGTCCAAGTCTGAGGAAGACACTTGAGTGTTGGGCGCTGGATTCACGATGTAATTGAATGTTTGTCCTGCGGGTTGTGAGCATCCAAAATTGGATTGTCCGATTAAAGATATGGTATCATTTGCGGTTAAAGAAGAGTTCAAATAATCAGTGTCGTTTGAAGGACCTTGAACGCTACTGCCATTTATCAAAAATTGATACTGATCTGCTCCAGATGCCGTAAAAGTAATCTGCTGGTTTCCGCAAATCACATTTCCACCTGTTGATTCAGATAGTGATACGATGGGTAAGGGGTTCACATTAAATGTGATTGAAGAGGTGTCAGTACAACCATTGTCGTCCACGACAACAACAGAAACAATTTCACTATCCAATAGGCCAGTTGTATTGTAGTATCCTATGGTGTCCGATACAGGCGTCACACCAAGACCATCAATTAAAAAAGAGTAATCATAAGACAAATCAATAGAGGAGGCCGTAAAGAGAACGCTGTCTCCAGAACAGATTGAAGCATCTAAGTCATCGGACACAAAAGTATAATTTGGAAGGGCGTTGACGGCAAAAACGTATTGGGGCATTGTATCACTAATGCAACCATTTTCATAGGCCAACACGCTCAAGGTGTCAAGATTCGATAGTGTGCTTGTAACAAATAAGGTGTCGTTAACAGATGGTGTGTTTTGAGAAACCCCATTATAGAAATATTCAAATTGAACTCCTTGTATGGTGCTGAATGTCTCAAAGGTCACTTCATCCCCAATACAAATTGTTGTATCGGGCTCAGATGTAGATAAATAAACGGTGGGTTGATTGATATGTATAACTTTTGTTGTGGTATCGGTACAAAAGTTATCGTCATTGATTGCAATGAGAGAAACGTTAAAATCACCACTGCTTTGAAAAACATGTTGAGTGGTATCTAAATTAAATGATGAGGTAACTGGAGACGCTTCGAAGTAGATACTATCAATGATTAATTGATAATCAATAGAAACATCTGTTCCGAGTACATCAACTGTAGATTTCCATCTTGGTTGAGTTGTTAAGGCGGTATAAGTTACATCAGAACCAAAATAGATAGTTAAAGAATCTGTGGGAAGTAAATTAAAAGCAGAGACATTAAATGAAACGGTATCTGCACCAATTTGCATCGAACCGTTTGGGAGGGTGTCTTCATAAAAAACATGCTCATTAAAAACACTGCTCGTAGCCAAATTCGCAGAAAAATCACTACCATTCTTGTAGATCTTAATTCGGGGCTGGTAGTTATATGATGCTAGAGACGGATCTTCATCCATATCAACAAGGTATGCATCACTCCCGGTACCATTGATCAGCTCCATTCTATAGGCCACTGTAAAATTATAATTCATCGACTCATAACCCTGTACGGTTGTTGCACCTCCCGATACAGGAGAAAATAGGGATTGCCCATCTGTGATTTCAGTCCAAGATAGGATTTGACCGTAGCTTGTCGTGTCGATTCCGGGAGCTTGAGGAAAACTGAATGTAGTATCATTGTGGGCTTCAATAAGACCAGAAGGACTCTCAAGATACGAGTCATCATTGTATTGCCAACTGTAATGAATTGTTCCTGTTGTTGAAGATGTATTTGAGAATAGAGTGGTGTCTCCAAAACAAAAGGGTCCCGTTCCTGAGAAATCTGATGTAATTGAAGATGTTGGGTCAAAAACCCACCCAAGGTCATTCCCTCCGTTGTCAACAGAATGGTAAGTCGTTAGAATTTCTCCTGGAAGTGAATTTATTTGTTTGACCTGAACTCCAAGACCAATAAAATCAAGGTTTGAGTTTAACTTAATCAAACTTGCTGTATTCGCAGTTGAAGAGGTATCAGAAGACGCAATGGTAATCATGTCTTTACAATTACCATTTAATATTAAACTGTCAGCGACAGTCTGTGTTGACCCTGCATTTAAATGGATTCTGGAACCGGGAAGAACAGTCAGTTTATTAAATGTATTGTTTCCTTCTATGATTTGAAGAGTCGTGAGGGGTTTAAAATTTAAGAATACATCATTAAAAGAGAGGCTTTGCGTTTTTAGATTGTTTAGATAATCCAGCGTGTCACCTATATAAATCGTTGAATTATCGGAATTAAAAACCAAAACGGTGTCGCCTGCTGAATTAAATTCGAGGGATAAATAAAGGGTTGAATTTGATATATCGATAGACCTGAGGTCAATTCCACTTAACGGGTTATTGATGGATTTTAAAGAACCTGTTTTTAGTGTATGCCCTTGTGTAGAAAGTTTACCCGTAAATAGAATGCAACTTGAACTGTCTGACATGATTAAATCATCTGCCAAGATCAGAGAGTCTTCCACGGCAGCCATAATTATGGTCAAAGCACAATCGATTGAGGCGCTATCAGCATTAAATATGGATTGTTTAATAAATTGAATACCGCTAAAATTCACATTTCGAAGTATTGATAATTTCTTGTTTAATGTTACATTTCCATGGGCATATAAAGTTGAGTCAAATAGCAAGGATTGATTTTCAGTTATTCCGCTCCAGTCCATGGAATAGAAAGAGCCATCATCGTTGATTAAAACATCTTGATTGGGAATAGTAAATGAATTGTCATCAAATACGACAGCATCATCTTGCCCGGGCAATATAGTACCGGCAACTCCTCCTGACGCCAATGACCAATGGGAGACATCGGTCCAGTCACCGCCATCACCGATCCAATAAAAGGTAGTTCCTGGAGCTTGTGAAAACACTTGATTTTCCTCAGATAAAAGGATAGAGAGTAATAAAAGAACCATCGTCTTGATGACCATTTTGATTTTTCTATAATGCATCCTTTGGATCTGTTTTTTGAATTGAAAATATTACAACCCGATTTCCGGCATGTTCTTTTTTGTCACAATCATCGCAGTGTATTACTGGGGATGATTCACCTAATGCGTTAATTTCTATTTTATCTTCTTGAATACCGAGTGACATGAGTTGTTTTCTAACATTCTTTCCTCGACTTTCACTTAACTCTTGATTATATAGATCACTCCCTCGCTCATCTGCATGGCAATCCAAATGAATTTTTAACCCTGAATCGTTTTTCAAAAGGAGAACTAAAGCTGTATCAATAATGACTGTCTCGATGGGTTCGTCTTCGTCAAAATGAAAATGTAAGGTTTGACTTATATTTACAAATTCTGATCTCTTCTCTACATTTACATTTTCAACCACGATTAATTCTGTTGAAACAGAATCATAAATGATTCTATATATATCGTCGTCTCCAACACCATTAAATCGATTAGAAGTGTATTCTGCTCCTAGCAAAAGACTGTCTTCATAATAATTAAAGTCATCCATAGGACCGTTTATTGGCGCTTTCAAATGCTTAATTTGATCGCTTTCAAACGAATATGTATACACATCTAATTTCCCATAGCCCTTTCGGCCATTGGAAGAAAAGCAAAGACTTCCGTCTTGTTGGAAAATGGGAAATACTTCGTTCCATTTGGTATTTACGACATTTAATGGTCTTGGTTCTCCCCAGCTATTTCCGGTTTTCTCTGAAATATAAATATCTGCATGTTGAGATTGTCTTTTTTTCTTACTGAAGACCATTCGTGTTCCCAAAGAATTTATAGAAACATGTGCACACGATGACGAATCTTCAAGCCCTGAGAATTCCCATTTTTGGATGTCACTAATCCGATTTACGGTTGCATCAAATTTTCCAACATAAATATGTGGAGCATAATTGCTTTCATTATTGTGAGCGGGCTCAGAATAGGAAAGGAATACGTTGTCAGAGTCAGGAACAAACGAAATAGAATTTACTGAAGCAAGAATTAAAGAATCAGGCAATGTGATTTGCATTGACTTCGTTGATTCTCGACTCATTATTCGAGGTTTTAAAAGAAGAAGTTCGGCATTTTCAATTTGAGCTTTTGGGAGAATGCTTTTAGCACTATCCAAACCTATTTCAATATATTTAATGGTTCCATAAGCGCTTCGAAACCCGGAGACATCACCCTTTGTAGAATTGGAAAAGACATTTGTATTTGTAATAAATGTTTCCATGTCCCATAAATTAATCTCCGCTAATGTTTGTAGTCTAAGATCAACAAAATCATGATCTATTTCTATTAGCTCTTTGTAGTGTAAGTAATTTTCCTTGGCTTTTTGTTTTTGACCCGTAGCTAAAAAGCTTTGTCCAAACGCCCATAAAAAAAATGAATCGAATTCTTCTTGACTTGCAACCTTTTCTGCATGTCTACAAACCTCCTCAAAGTCACCAATTACATAACAACTATAGATGTATTTCAATAGCTCATCTGAGTCCATTTGATTGACCCCTGCCTCTTTAAAAGAGATATAGGCCATGCTGTATTCATATCGGTCGAAATATGTAATGGCTTTTTCCATGGTTTGAGATGTTACACTAAAACCAAAAGAAAGAAATAATAGAATTAGTCTTGTTTTACTCATTACTTGGTGTGTAAATTCTATTTCTTTTCAGCCAAGGAACTCTATTGTTTTCTGCATTCTTGTTTCCAATTTGGAATTCAATAAATACTTCATGTGATCCTGCCGAATACTCTCCAATTTCAGATAAAGAAAAATCATAAGAATAGCCAAACTTCAATGGACCAATTTGCGCACCGCATAACACAGCAAGAGCATCGTTCAGTCTATATGATAGGCCTAACCAATAGGAGTCTTTGTATTCTACAATACTTGTCAAATCCCATTGAACTGCACCAGCCTCAATGGCTTGAATTAAGGTGGCGGCCTTTAAATTCCATAACTGACCAAGTGTGAATTTATATCCTGAAGTGAAATAATAATTTCGTGCCAAGGGGTTAGCCAACCTATTATTGAAGGCATATAAGTCTCGTTTTGATTGGCTCAAATTATATGAAGATAATCCAACATATAAGTTGTTTTTGAAAGTGTAAATGATTCCAAAATTTGCGTCAGGAACCATTTGATTATTGTATCCATTTAAAACCGCCGGGTCATCCGGAAGATAGGTGGTAAGAACACTCATATCCATGATATGTTGTGTTAAAGAAACACCAAGTCCAAATGAAAGTAGATGCTCTTTTTTTGCATCAATTTGAAGGTGATATGCGGCATTTATATTTACACCTGTTCTTCTACTAGGACCACCAACATCATTGTAGATTATACCACCAATTCCAAAATTGTCGGCGAGCTTTGAATCGCAGGATAAAAATTGTGTTGTTGGAGACCCAGGAAAGTTGGTCCATTGTTTTCTAAAGTTCAATTGGACAGGTATATAATCCTTAGTACCCGTTGCACCGGGGTTTACCAACATATTGTTAAACAAATATTGAGAGTTCAAAGCGATTTGCTGTGCGAATAATGTTTGTGTTAATCCAAAAATCAAAAAGATTGTAAGTAGTATGTGTTTCATATCTTATCTTATTATGGTGATTACTCCTTTAAGGTTTTCCCTTTCCGGTTCGTTAAGGTTTATGATGTAATAATAGCTATCGGATGGAAGTGGATTATTATTTTCGTTTCCATTCCAGGGTATATACGAGTTGCTTTGCTTGTATACCAAATTCCCCCATTTGTTGTAGATTAAAATTTCTGTATTTGGATAGAGTTCCAAATTATCAATCACCCAAGTGTCATTATAATCGTCCCCATTAGGAGTAAATGTATTTACAGGGTTAATACATGAAATAGGATTTGATTCAATATAAACCGAATCCATTGCTTGACAGTCAAGCACATCTGTAACCAATAAAGTGTACCACGTATTATCAAGGTTCTCATGGTATGACAGTGTGGAATTGTCGAACCACATGTAATTGTAACCACCATAACCTCCACTAACCAGTGCTGTTGCAGATCCATCGGATTGATCGATACAGGAAAGATTGGTTTTGTCGAATGTGATTTCAATGGGGTCAACGTAAGGTATTTCAATGTTTAGAGAATCGCTACAACCATTGGAATCAAAAACATCTACGTGATAGATACCTGAAGTTAAGTTTTCCGCAATTTCGGTGTCTGCACCATTGGACCATGCATAAAAGTATTCTGGGGTGCCTCCTGAAGCTTGAAGCTCGAGCTCTCCAGTTGCTTCTCCAGGACAAGGTGTTTCATTTAATGTGTAATCTAGACTTAATGAATCTGGTTCGTTGACTTCAATAAAAACCTCATAGAAACATAGATTAGAATCATATAGCTCCAGTTGGTAAACATCGGTATACACGCTATCTAAATCTTCATTTTGAGAAGCTAGTGCAAAATCTGAATCGAACCAAGTAAATTGGTATGGTGCCGTTCCGCCTTCAGGTTGAATATCTATATTTCCATCGGAAAAGCCATAACAGGATGGTGGCTGAATCACCTCATTTAAGACAATAGGGTCAGGCTGAATAACAGTTATAGTGTCAATTAAGAGACATGCATTTTCGTCAGTTATAACCAATGTGTACAGTCCACCTGAAAGACCTTCAACGTTTGCTGTTGTATCTTGTGAGGACCAGCTGTAATTATAAGGACTAGTTCCGCCTTGAATATTCGCATCAATACTTCCATTTTCTCCATTATAGCAAGTCACATTTTCAATCTGATAGGATGATACTAGCTCCAGTTCAGGTTCTTCGACGACAACCTGATCTATTCTGGTACAATTGTTATCATCTGTTATAAGGATCTCATACAATCCAGCAGTTAAAAATTCTAAATCAGAACTAACCGATCCATTTGTCCAAGCAAATGAATATGGATCATTTCCCCCACCAATATTCGTGGTAATCTGACCTGTACTATCGTCTTTGCACAATATATGAGTCACCGAAAAATTGGCGGTAAGCACAGGAGGTTCCTGAATACTTATGGTATCGCTAATCAAACATCCTTGGCTATCCGTAACTTGAAAAATATAATCTTGCGAAGGAAAGTTATTTATTGAAGAAGATACCACGCTAAGTTGAAAAGTTGTATTTGCCCAAGAGTACAAATATGGGGGAGTTCCGCCAAACGGAGCCAAAGAAATAGAACCGCTATGGTCACCATTACAAAGAACGTCCACAACTGTATAATTAACATCTAAAACTTCGCTCGGTTGATCGACCGTTACGGCATTGGAGAAAGGACAGAGGTTTGCATCAATAACAGTATATGTATATACATCGGAGGATAAATTTCCGATCTGAGATGTGGATTGTCCATTTGACCAAGAAATCTGAAAAGGAGAAGTTCCTCCTTGAATGTTTAGCTCTACTTCCCCAGTATTTTCTCCGAAGCACTTAACATCTGTAATTTGAGACTCTACAAAAATTGCTGTTGACGGTTGAAATATTTCATGACTCAGAGAATAAGTACACAAGTTCAAATCTGTTATTGAAACAGTATAAACACTGGCGGGAACATTATTTAGATCCTCTGAATCACCATAAGAAGCCATTTGTGAATTCACCCAACTAAAAGAATAGGGGGGCGACCCGCCTTCTGGAGTCATGTTTAACTCGCCATTACTTCCTCCAAAACAATCAATATCACTCAGGGTAACTGCATTTGCAGAGAGCTCTGGGGGCTCACTAATTTCTATGCTATCAGAATAAATACAGCCATTTTGATCAGTGACCACCACATGGTATTCTTCAGCAGACATATTGGTCATCGTAGACTCATTCTGAGCAAAAAGGGTTGTGCTATTGAACCAAGAATAGTGGTAAGGGGTGCTTCCCCCTACTAGATCAATGGAAACAGATCCTGACCCATCACCATAACACCCAACATCTGTCGCTGACATTGTCCCAATAACAATATCAGGCTGTGTTATTTCATACGAGGAGGTATTGGCACAGTTTTTACTATCAGAAATAACGACATTATAGTTTCCTGATGAAATATTCACTAGGTCTTCTGTGGAAGCTCCCGAATTCCAATTAAAGGAATACGGAGGCGTGCCACCCCAAACGGTTAAATTGATTGTTCCACTTGATTCACCAAAACAATCAACATTAGACCCCACACCATTATGATCTAGTCCTTCCAATGGTTCGTCTATTGTAAAGGATTTGGTTGCGGTACAATTAATATTCGGCGCGTACACTGTTAATGAATAATTTCCGGCAGAGACATTTGATAAGTCTTGTGATACAGCGCCATTATTCCAAGCATATTGATATGGTCCACTACCACCAAAAACATCAACATCAATTTCTCCCGTTGTTTGACCAAAACAGTTGATGTGTGTTATGTTTTCTGAAATGTTAACGGGAGCGGGTGAATTTACAACATAAGCTCCAATAACCGTACAACCCGATTGATTGTCTTTTACAGTTACGGTGTATGTGCCTACAGCAAGGTTCGAAATTGTGCTTGAAGAACCAGAGGCAATTATTCCATTGGACCATGTGTAGGTGTAATCTCCGCTACTTTGGGTAATAATATTTACAATTGCGGAACCATTTTCATCTCCGTAGCAATCCAATGATGTACCACTCATTTGTATGGTGGGACAAGACGGAGGCG
This sequence comes from Flavobacteriales bacterium, assembly GCA_018665005.1. GTDB lineage: Bacteria > Bacteroidota > Bacteroidia > Flavobacteriales_D > Crocinitomicaceae > UBA952. The sequence goes on along the minus strand of JABJEE010000093.1, from coordinate 4,187 downwards.
TACTGCCCCAAGTGTTTGAAACAATACTTGATAAAAGTATTGTAAAAATCAACACTTTGTTCTTAACGAAGAATCGTAACTGTTCCGTTGTGCTGTGTATCATCGGCATTGTTCAATTTTAAGATATAATAATAAACATCAGAGGGCAATGGGTTTCCGGAACGGGTTCCGTCCCATTCTTCTTGATTAAACTCCTTACTGTTATAAACTTCATTTCCCCATTTATTAAAAACATGTAATTCGTAATCGGGGTATAAGTTGATATTTACGATGGTCCATGTATCATTGTAATTATCACCGTTCGGTGTAAATGTGTTCGGGATATCAATACATGACGTATTTCTAATTTCTAAAATCACTATTGTGTCTATCGAGCAATTATTATAATCGGTGACGTTTAGTGTATATTCTCCTCCTGAAAGTTGATTTATGCTCTCATCTGTTAAACCAATACCCCAAAGTATTGAGTAAGGATGAATCCCCCCGTCGATAACAACACTGATTTCACCATCAGAATGATCTACACAGCTAACAGGTATAGTTTCAGCATTTAAGGATAAGGGGTCTGGTTCATTTAGAGAAACGGTATTTTGAATTCGACAATTATTACTATCAAGAGCAACGTATTGATAATTTCCTGCGATCAAATTATCAACATTCACATTTGTTTGCCCCGTATTCCATTGAATGGCGTATGGTGGTACTCCTCCTTCAAAAGAAACAGAAATACTACCGTTGGATTCCCCAAAACACAATACATCAAGGACATCAATTTCAGACACAAAGAGTTCTGGTTCTGCAATAATTGCAATTTGTTCATCAATACAGCCGTTTTTATCAGTAACTCGTATCAAATAATCTCCTGAAGAGTAGCCATAAAGGATTTCACTCGGATTATTTAACAGGGTATTGTTTTGATCGCCCCAATTGTATTCATAGGGCTGAATACCTCCAGTCACATTAATAGAAATAGATCCTGTTGACTCACCATGACACAAAACATCAGATGAATTTGTTATTACCTCCAACTCCTCTGGCTCAGCAATCAATGCTCCGGAATAGGCATTGCAATTTAAGTGATCAGTAACCGTTAGAGTATAATTTCCTGGAGATAATTCATCAATAGAAGCACTGGTCTGCCCTGATGACCAGGCATAAGTGTATGGAGGTGTTCCACCTTGAACAAGCGAAGAAATCGCGCCAGATGAATCGCCATTACAAAGTAAATCCTGTTTCAACACGGTTAACATTAAGCCTTCTGCAGGCTCGTTAATTTCAACCCCCACATTCGTTAGGCAATTGTTATCGTCAGTTATATTACAAGAATAGATGCCCGCATTAATTGCATTTAAATTTGAAGAAACCTGTCCCGTATTCCACTGAAAATAATAATTACCACTTCCTCCAGAAACAATCAGGTCAATTTGGCCATCGCTTTGTCCAAGACAATTTACATGAGATGAATTGACTTCAACAGTGACAGGGGCTGACGGTTGAATAACATTATAGGAATACCATTGTGAGCAAAGCATTGAATCTTGAATTTGTAGTACATAAGTACCTTCGATAAGACTTGTCAATACTTGAGAAGTATTTGTCATTATGATTGAATCACTTGAAACCCAGGTGTATTGGTATGGTGATGTTCCTCCTGAAACCACAACATCTATTTGTCCTGTTGAATCACCGTAACAATTGACATCCTCAATCGTGTCGATTCCGTTAATTGGAGCTACAGGCTGATTAATTGAAACGGTTTCAATATAGCTACATAGGTTTTCATCCAAAATTACAATAGCATATGTTCCTGAGGGTAATTCATTGATAAAACTGGATGTATCAACCGTATTAAGCTGATAGGAGTAGGGTTCAGAACCTCCTGATCCAAGCATGGAAATAGAACCTGTTAACTCTCCAAAACACGAAACGTTCGTAACCTCAACGGTTCCGGTTAGCTCAGCATCTGGCTCATCAACGAAAAATGAAAAGTCCTGCATACACCCTGCAGCATCTAAAACGGATAAAGTATAGTCTCCTGCATCCAAAGCATTAAGATCTTCAATTACTGAACCATTGGACCATGAGAATATATAATTTGCCGTACCGCCATATACATTGGGGTGAATGTATCCCGAGCTCTCTCCAAAACACAGTACATTCGAGATATCTACATCTATCGAAATGGGTTGTAAAGGCTGATCAACATTGACGTTTATAGAAGCGATGCACCCGTTTTCATCTGTTGTATTAAGGATGTATTCCCCAGCATAAATGCCATTTAAATCTTCAGAAAAATAAGGCAACACTCCGTTAATCGGACTTACCCATTGATAGGTGTAACCAGGGGTCCCCCCTAAAGTGGTGACTTGTACCTCACCTGTATTTTCACCGAAACAATTAATATCAACCGGAGCGGCAGTTAGTGCCAATTCTTGAAGAGGTTCATCAATATCGAATGGGGTTTGATTCGTGCAGTTTTTAGCGTCTGTAACTGTCAACGTATAGGTTCCCGCGATTAATGAAGATAGGTCTTCAGTAACTTGTCCAGAATCCCATGAGTAGCTAAATGGCAAATTCCCACCATAAACCGATACTTCGATTTCACCATCGGATTCTCCTTTACAGTTCACATTAGTAATTAGACCATTAACCACGATTGGATTGGGTTCTATAATGACAACTTCAGCGTTGGCGGTGCATCCTTTGGAATCTGTAACTGAGACACTGTATGTGCCTGAGTTGAGATTTGATAAATCTTGGACAACAGAACCGTTAGACCAATTGTAGAAATATGGCGGGGTGCCTCCGAATACTGAAAGGTCGATCGAGCCATTGTTAATGCCACCACCACATTGCTTGTCTAGTTTTGAGTAGCTTAAATAAAGTTCGGCAGGTTCATTGACTGTTGCACCTGAAAAAAGCTGACAGCCATTATTATCTATAATGTCAACAGTATATTGCCCGGCCTCAATATTTGATAAGGCAGTTGTTGCTGAGTTACTCGTAAAAGTATTACCATTAGACCATTGGAAACTGTATGGAAAGGCATGTGATTCGGCAACAATAGTGACATCGATACTCCCAGTAGCATCTTCATAACATGCCACATCGTTAACAGAGCTATTCACTTGTATTGGTGAGGCCTTCATTTTAAACGAGGGCATTGTCACTGGGTCAAAACCCTCTAATTCCCAATCATCCTCAAACCAATTATATTGAAAAGAACCTATTGGTATAGAGGTCTCCCAAAGAGGTCCAACGCTTAGCTCAAAACCAGGAAACCCTAGGTCCGGAACAACAACTTCTGGTGTGCAAGCTGTATAAGTGCACCAACACCAAGGACAAGACCACGATGGACATGGGTATGGAATAGGAATGCAGATTTCGGGGATAGTAAATCCTGGGATAACAACTACTTCAGGTATTTCAAATCCAAACTCAAAAGCACTCATCAAAAAGTCAAAAGAAACTTCGTCATAGGTGCGGTTTTTTATGTCGCCAACAATCGAATATGTAGGAGTGATATTCAATTCTTCGTAATAACAAGGGTATTGATATTGGAGCTGGTCTCCTACTTCAAAAGTTATGATGCTTGATTGTCCTGTTGATGATACCGCTCCTGAAGAACCATTAATGATGGAATAATTTACAGGAAGAGGAAAATCCATTTCGGCATAGACTTTAGGTGTGAAGTCGAAACATTGCTTATTCGTAATGTTCGCATCAAAGCTTGCACTAAAAAAATTCCAGCTTACCTCAGCAACTCCTCCAATCTCTTCTGACCCAGAAAGGTTCTCTAAAAAAGCGCCAATGGCGGCCGTCGGTCCAGGGACACTAGACATAATACCACCCAACAAATCGAATATTTCAAGATTAAGATTAAAATAAGTTGAATCTCCGCATGCGTTAATGTCGCCATTTGAATTGATGGTTGCATCAGTATTGACATAGGGAATGGTGATTGAACCCGAAAGGCCGAGAGCTGAAGGAAGCTCTACAGGAAAAAAACTACCATAGTATACTTGCCATGGGATAAAATTTGGGTAAGGAGATGTTGTTGGGTCTTCTTCAGGGGGAAGCGCGTAAGGCCAGTTTCCAGCTGGGGGTTCAGTTCCGCCCACATAGGGAGGTAAAGCACCCGGTCCGAGACACCATATTCCGTTCTCACCATTTGTAGACGCCCCAGA
>JABJEE010000092.1 GCA_018665005.1 Flavobacteriales bacterium | reverse complement strand
GTTAACCCATGTCTTACAAATGAAAATATAGAATATATATTAAAAGTTACTTCAGTAGATATTGACGATTTAAACCCGTTATACGCTGGATTGATCGGAGAAGGTAGGTTGAATGCTGCTGCTGCTGTCGAAATGGCAAGTGGGTTTAGTGCAATCACACTGACTGCAAATCATTCTATGTCATGTGGAACTTATGGCGGTCAGATAGATGTTGAGGCAGAAGGAGGGAGTCTTCCATATACCTATGAATGGTCAAATGGTTCTTCGGATCAAAGTTTATTCGATTTATCGGCGGGTGTATATTCTCTGAATCTTACGGATGCAGCTGGTTGTTCAGTAGATACAACGATTACAATCACTACCTATCCTACTACGATATTTGCGGGTGATATTGATCATATTACTTGTCATGGGGTTTCGAATGGAGCGATTGACCTTACTATTATAGAAGGGAATCCAGCATACTCTTATCAGTGGGATAATGGAATGACCTCTCAAGACATCAATAATCTTACTACTGGAACGTATCGTGTAGAAATTAAAGATGGGAATGATTGTGTTGTATGGGGAAGTTTTAATGTAATGGAGCCTGAGACATTGTCTGCTGATATTAGTACCACTGAGCCAACTGAATGGGATAATGCAGATATAGACCTTTCAGTTTCCGGAGGAACTTATCCATATTATTATACTTGGAATACGGGTGATGACTCAGAAGATCTTTACGGTGTGCCTGCGGGGTTCTATGAGGCGACCATCGTTGATTATAATGGATGTGTGGTGATGGCAGATCAAGTTATTGAAGAAATGACTACTGCTTCAGTGATAGAGATAGAAGAAAATCATTTAAATATTTATCCAAATCCCACATCAGATTATGCAACGATCAGCTGGGATAATAATGAAATTACAAAGCTTACTATTTTAAATGCCAATGGACAAATGGTTGATAGTAAAGAGGTTTCTTTTCAGAAATCATATCAAACAAAAAATCTGAAGTCTGGTTTATATATTATCATACTCACTGATTTGAATTACAATACATACACAGGAAAACTTATCGCTGAATAGGCTGAATCAATTACTGAGTTTCCTTATAGGGGTCTTCGAAAGAAGGCCCCTATTTTTATGCGAATTTAATTATTCATTAAAGGCTTCCATAACATAGTCATTAGATCATATAAGTAATTCTACCGACCTCAACGGACACATATACCTAGATCAGTTTGAGTAGGATTTTCCATATTTTTCACAAACCCGAAAATCTTTATATTTCAGGAGTAAAGTGTCCGCATCTTTGTTAAACAAACAAAACACAACAACAAATGAACACACTTAGTAACAAGATAAATCATGAAATCATGAAGTTATTCATCGTAAATAAAGTAGCTTTTCAGACCGCTTCCTTAAAAAGAAAAGAGCAGATAGTAGTAGAAACGAAATCTAAGATAGACTCAGTACTTTTATTCCTAACCATTTTTTCTTCCTTTTTTGTTTTTATGATGGCGATAAGAGCCATTATCATTGTTTAAATAGATCGATGATCAATCCATCATAGGCCACATTGGAGTTTTTGAAAACTTCTTTCAATTCCAAAAGATGCTGCTCGTCAGATCTGTATCTGGATGATAAATGACCAACATAAAGACTTTTTACTTTTCCCAAAGAAGCAATATTAGCAGCATCAATGGTTGTAGAATGCATGGTGCTATTGGCGATTGACTTGTCTTTTTTTAAGAAAGTGGCTTCGTGATATAATACAGTACAATTCTCTATAAATTCAGGTATTTTCAAATCTTTCTTGGTATCCGAACAATAGGCATAGCTCATTGGTGGATGAGGTGGTAATGTAAATTCTTGATATCGATACAAGGTGCCGTTTTCCAATTGTATATCTTGCCCATTCTGTAACATTTTGTAATGCTCAATTTCGATATTTTTATCTTTTAGTTTATCACTATCAATTTTTAAAAGCTTTGGCTTCTCTTTGATTAAAAATCCGCATGTAGGCACTTTGTGCTTTAACGGAAAGCTATAAACCTCGAGAACATCATCTTCGTGAATTTTTTCTTTTGCATGAAAGCTTAATGAATGGAAATTGATTTTGAATGAAAGCCTTGACCCACCGTATTCGAGCTGTGTCTTTAAAATGCCTTCTAGCTCTGGTGGCCCAAATAGATGTATTTCTTTTTCACGTCCCAAAAGACTCATAGAGCTCAATAGTCCAACCAAACCAAAATAATGATCTCCATGGAGGTGTGAAATAAAAATATGAGATATTTTTTGAAAATGCACTTTATATTTACGCAGCTGAACTTGCGTTCCTTCGGCACAATCAATGAGAAAGTGTCTATTGTTGCAATTTATATATTGTGAAGATGGCATTCTGTTAAGTGTAGGCAAGGCTGCCCCACTTCCCAAAATAGTTACGGTGAAATTCACTCTTTTAATTTAGCGACAGCTGAGTCTACGTCATTGTGGATGTCTAAGACCTTATCGAGCTGGGCAATTTGAATGAGTTTAAGGACGTTACTTTGCAGGTTTGCAATAGAGAATGATCCGTTGGTGTCTTTACACAAGCGATTGGCAATTAAAATAGCGCTTAATCCTGACGAGTCACAGTATTTTGTTGCGCCTAAATCCAATACGAGTTTGTTATTCGATCCATTATTTAAATGAATAAAAAGACTTTTAAGTTCTGGAGCATTGGTTGAGTCCAGTTTATCAACATTAGAATGAACTACTGCGATTTTTCCTTTATGTTCTGATGTGAAATTTTTCATTGATACTCAAAAGTAAAAAAATTACCGTTCAATTTGAGCCGCAAGCAAATAAATTACGGCCATTCTTATAGCAACTCCATTTTCAACTTGCTGAAGAATGATGCTTTGATCACTGTCGGCAACATCAGATGTAATCTCTATGCCTCTATTTATAGGGCCTGGATGCATTACGACGATTTTTTTACTGAGTGAGTCTAGGATTTCCTTATTGAGGCCAAAAGTCATGGCATATTCTCTAAGGGAAGGAAAATATTTAACGTCTTGTCGTTCTAGCTGAATACGTAGCATATTTGCCACATCGCACCATTCGAGAGCCTCTTTAAGGTTATTTGAGACTTTTACGTTCAGTGCTTCAATGTTTTTTGGGATTAATGTTTTTGGGCCACAAACCATGACCTCAGCTCCGAGCTTTTGAAGACAATAGATATTAGACAATGCAACTCTTGAATGAAGAATATCTCCAACAATTACAATCTTTTTCCCTTTTAAGCTCCCTAGCTTTTCTCTTATTGAATAGGCGTCAAGTAGTGCCTGTGTAGGATGTTCATGTGTTCCATCACCTGCATTTACCACTTTCGCATCCACGTTTTTCGAAAGAAAGGATGCCGCTCCAGGACTAGGATGCCTCATGACAACCAAATCCACCTTCATGGATAAAATATTATTTACAGTATCAACTAGCGTTTCTCCTTTTTTCACTGAGCTTCCTGATGCGCTGAAATTGATAATATCTGCAGATAGTCGTTTTTCTGCGAGTTCAAAAGATAATTTTGTCCTTGTGGAGTTTTCGAAGAATAAATTGGCAATGGTTATGTCTCTCAACGACGGCACTTTTTTAATGGGTCTATTGATTACCTGTTTGAAGCTGTCTGCTGTTTTAAATATAAGATCGAGGTCTTCCTTTGTAAGATCTCTAATGCCAATTAAATGTTCTACACTTAAACTATTCATCGCTTTCTTTTGTGTAAAGTAGTATTTTATCTTCCCCTTCGTGTTCTTTCCATTCAACAGAAACTCTTTCTGAGAGTAAGGTGTCTACGGCCTTACCAACATAATTGGCTTCAATAGGAAGGTCTCTTCTAAATCTTCTGTCAATGAGGACCATGAGCTCGACACTTTTGGGACGTCCAAAAGACAAAACGGCATCAAGTCCGGACCGAATGGTTCTTCCCGTAAATAAAACGTCATCTACCAAAATGACATCTTTATTTTCTAGACTAAAGTCTATATTGGTAACGCTGGGCAACAACGGGGTTTCTCTACGTCTAAAATCATCTCGGTAAAAGGTGATATCAAGATTCCCACAGGTAATTTCTTTCTTTAAAATGTCCTCAAGTATGATTTTGAGACGTTCTACGACATGAATGCCTCGTGGTTGGAGTCCAACAATTACGGTATTACTAAAATCGTTATGAGATTCAATGAGTTCGTGGCAAAGTCTTTTGAGAGTCAGTTCTAGGTGCTTGGCATTAAGGATGACCTGCTTTTCCATCGAGGCAAAGATAAAGCTATTTTATGATTTACAAACTTGTTTACTTATTTGATTTAAAATTTAAATCAGACAGTAGAAAAAAACTACCAGTAACCAATAGGACATCATTAGGGGATAGTTTTGCTCGAACCTCATTAAAAAGTGGATTGATATCCGAATGAATTTCAATGGATTGATTTAAAGTGACGTTAATGGTATTCCAATCTTCAACAGTTTTGCTTCTTTCATTTGAAAAGGTACAGAAATAGAGGTGTGTAT
>JABJEE010000091.1 GCA_018665005.1 Flavobacteriales bacterium | reverse complement strand
CGCTTTGTCAAATTTCATATTACGATAGAGACTTTTCTCTTTTGGATTGCTTTTAAAAAACACGTCTATTGTCTTTCCAATACTGTAAGCATGATCAATGGGATTTGTTTCATGAATAGGATTCAGTTCCTGCGCCAATTGTGAATTTGGAAAATCGGTATTTAAGGTGTTAATAAATGTTTGGTTCCAAAGCGTAATCAATTCCTTACCATCCCTTGTTTTTAGATCATTTAACAGGTAAAAGGTAAGTGATTTAAAGAAATCAAAGTTTTGTTTGATGAAGTTTTTATCAGAAAGAACAAGCTCATATAAACAAGCTCTAGCCGCAAATGCAAGGACATGGTCATACCGATTTCCATTAAATCGATGTTTATTTGATTTTAATCCAGATTCTTGCTGGAATTTATTTAAACAGTGATTGTAAAGTTCTAAATCCAAAGCATTATTTTTTTCAATAAGCTGAATAAGTTCTTGGGAAAGGTTTTCAATTTTGGGGCGACGAATAGTCATTCGTTTTATTGGGATGTCTTTTTTCCATTCCAGACCCACGTGTTTAGTAAAAAAAGACAGCGATTCAGAAAATTGTTCAAAAATACCCACGTGTATAGGAATAGAATCAATGGAATCAATAATAGATATCAGATCCTCTTGTGTTGGTCGCACCGTACTATACATGCGATTTCCTTTTAAAAAGTTTATCACATAGTTTTGGGTCTGCACACTCTTTACATACTCTTCAAATGTTTTTGGCTTGGTTTTAATCAGATGAGTGAATTCATTTCTATTATTAATAAAATAAAATTCTGATATCAAACGATCTACGGGATGCCTAAGCATCATAAATATTTTGTCGTTTTGATACTTTTTTTTGTTCTTTTTTAAGAAGATATCCCCAGAGTTTGATGATTTATCACTTAAAATGTGACGATAGTTATATCCAGGTTTGGTCTGCCAATATGTTTCGTTCATGGCTGAATTAATCGTAGTCCCTCCTGTTTTAGGGATATGGATAAATATAATTTCTGACATATTTTCAAAATTACTGTTATTCAAACAGCTTCATTAGTAAATCAAAAAAAAAACATCATAAATTCAAATACTTATTATAAAATGGGTAAATTTGAGCAACAAAAAAATATAATTATGAATAAAATTTCTACTATTTTAAGTACGCTTTTCGCGTTCTTTGGCTTAATAGCCGGTGCTAACGCACAATGTGCTGCAGGTGAAGTTGCAGTAACTGCTGATGTAACTACCGATACATGGGGTTACGAATTGTATTGGGAAATTACTCCCGATGGTGACGATTGCGGTGTAAATACCATTGCATTTTTTGGTAACCCTGGTGTAGGATGTGCCGGTGGAGCAGCTCAAACTGCTGGAGGTGGTGACGCTGGTGCATATCCCGCCAATGAGACAACTTCAGAAGATTTGGGTTGTATGACCTCTGGAGTATGTGTTAATATATATACTGTTGATGATTGGGGTGACGGTTCAAGTAGTATACAACTTTATGTTGACGGTATCGTTGCTGATTTGATTAGCTGCACAGGTGCTGGAGATACTACTAGTTTTTGTCCAACTGCGCCTGCATCTTTTGATGCATCTGCTTCTGTAGGACCCGGTGTTGAGTATACAATCGCTCCATTATCTCAAGTTGCTCCTATTGGAGGATCAGCTACAATTGTAAACTCTGGTGGTGGTGATATCACGAATGCCACTGTTACTTCAAATGTAACTGATGGTGCAGGTAATGTTGTTTACACTGAGACAAGTGCTCCTGTAGCTACTATAGCTGTTGGTGCGACTGCTGATGTATCTGTTGCAGGTTATACGCCAACAATGGTTGATACTTACACGATTGAATACGTTGTTTCGATTACTGAAGCGGATGGTGATGTAACTAACGATGCGGTTCAATCTGCTTTCGTTGTTTCTGATTCAATTTATGCAAGAGATAATGGAATTGCAGATGGTTCTTTAGGAATTGGTTCTGCTGATGGAGGTCAATTGGGACAGTCATTTAGCGTAAGTGCTTTAGATACAATGACATCTGTTTCTATGCAAATTTCGAATGCAAGTGGAGATATGACAGGTCTACCAATTTCTGCAACTATTTATGATACAGACCCAGTAACGGGAGCTCCAGTAAATGTTCTTGCTACGACTGAAATAGTTTTGGTAGATGCTACTCCAGATTCAATGTACACTTGTGTGATTACAAACGGATTAGAGTTGGCTCCAGGAACATATGCTGTTGTAGCCAATGAGGCTGACTCAACAATCGGGTTGGCAACGTCTAGCTCTATATATACAGAAGGAGCTACTTGGGTGATTTTTGGAACAAATGATTGGGCAAACAGTGAGGATTATGGCTTCGATGTTGCTTATTTGTTGCGTCCTAATTTTGGAAGTGTTGTAGAATCTACTGTTGGTTTGTCTGAAAATAGCTCAGCCAATGTTTCTATCTATCCAAATCCATCAACTGGAAACTTTAACCTTAACATGTCAGGATTAACTGCATCAACTGTTGATGTAAATATTACTGATGTAAGTGGTAAAGTTGTAATGAATACATCATTCAACACTGTGAATGGTGGATTGAACGCTCCTATCAACATTTCTAATGTTGAGGAAGGTGTTTATATCGTTAGAGTAAACGGAGATTCATCGATTGTTAAAAGAATCGTTGTTTCTAAAAAATAAAAGAATTTATTCTTTATTGAAAGGGGCTTCGGCCCCTTTTTTTTTGTCACAATTTTATTCAAATTTATGCTGATAATAATTGTTACAACACTTGGGATACTTCACTTAGATTTTGCTATTTTTGTCCTCGCTAACCTTGATTAAAATCAATGGTGAAGAGCGAATAAGTTAACGAACGATGCATAAGATGTCTTTAAGTACGATAAAAAGTGGTTTAAAAAGTTTAGATAACCCGGTTATCTCTCAAATGTCCACTATGGGTCACGATCAAATTCTTTTTTGTAGTGACAATGAAACAGGTCTAAAAGCTATTATTGCCATCCATGATACTACATTAGGTCCAGCTCTTGGAGGAACAAGAATGTGGACATATGAAAACGAAGTTGAAGCGCTAAACGACGTGTTAAGACTATCACGTGGTATGACGTATAAAAATGCCATATCAAATTTAGCTTTAGGCGGAGGAAAGGCCGTAATTATAGGTGATTCTAAAACCATGAAGTCAGAGGCGCTTTTCAGACGATTCGGTAAGTTTGTTGAATCTTTAGCCGGTAACTATATTACAGCGGAAGATGTTGGTATCTCCCCCTCTGATATGGTTTGGGTAAGTAAAGAAACCAATCATGTTGTAGGTCTTCCTGGAAAAAGTGGTGATCCATCTCCCGTAACTGCATATGGAACCTATATGGGAATGAAAGCTTGTGCCAAACTGAAATATGGGTCAGATGATCTAAATGGCAAGAAAATCATGGTTCAGGGTGTAGGGCATGTAGGAGAATATTTGGTAGAATATCTTTCGAAAGAAGGAGCTAAAATTTTCATATCTGACATTCATCAAGATACTTTGTCTCGTATTTCAAAAGAATACGGTGCTACTCAAGTTGATTTAAATGATGTTTATGATTTGGACATGGATATTTACGCGCCTTGTGCCTTAGGAGGAACCCTTAATGATGATACCATTGCCCGATTAAGATGTCAAATTGTTGCTGGTGCAGCAAATAACCAGTTAAAAGATGAAGATATACACGGAAAGGCTTTGCTAGAAAAGGGAATTCTTTACGCTCCTGATTTTGCAGTGAACGCTGGAGGTGTAATTAATTGTTTTTCTGAGGTTGAAGGTTTGTCTAGTGAATGGGCACTTCAAAAAGCACAAGATATATACCATACCATTTATGATATCGTACAACGATCAAAAAACGAACATATACCCGCTCACTTAATAGCTATGAAGATGGCAGAGGAAAAGATAAATGCAGTCCACAAACCACTTTAATAAATTGAAGCGATGTTAAACAGAAGACATTTAAGAATTAAGGTTCTACAAATGCTTTACGCATATTATAATGACACGGAGTCTAATGATATAAAACAGGCTGAAGAAAAACTTTTAAGCTCAGTCAATCGCATATATGATTTATATGCCTATTTACTTCTGAGTTTTCCATTGTTGAAGAAAATCGCACTTAACAAACAAGAAGAAAGAAAAAAGAAGCTGAGGCCGAGCAAAGAGGATTTGTATCCGAATTTAAAATTTGTTGAAAATCGAATAATAACCCTTCTAGAGAATTCAAAAGAGCTCAATGACTTATCGGCATTAAGGAATATCAATTGGGATAATGATTCTAAAAAGGATATGTTTAGAAAGATATTCATTGAAATTGAAAAAAGCGAAGCTTTCTTTGAGCATATGAATAATGAAGAGAATGACTTTGAGGCAGATCGCGTTTTTCTCATACAATTATTTAAAACAGAAATAGCGAATTCTCCTTTGATGTATGACTTTTTTGAAGATGAGGATATTCAATGGATGGATGACATTGATTTGGCGTGTTCTATGGTGATCAAGAGCATTAAAGCATCAAGTGATAAGAAGTTTAGCATTATGCCTCTGTACAAAACGAATGACGATGAAAAGGATTTTATTTGTACGCTTTTAAAGGAAACCATAAAGCGAGACGCAGAAAATGAGAAAATGATTGAAACTTTGGTTCAAAATTGGGAATTTGAACGAATTGCTAAAATGGATGTTTTACTTTTAAAAATGGCAATAACGGAGCTTCAAACTTTTGAGACGATACCGACCAAGGTTTCCATTAATGAATATATTGAGATTTCCAAGTTTTATAGTACGCCAAAGAGTAACGTTTTCATCAATGGTATTCTTGATAAATCAGTCAATTTACTTTCAAAAGAAAATAAAATAAATAAATCGGGTAGGGGCCTAATTCAGTAATTATGAGAATTCTTTTTTTATGTTTTTTATTGTTTTCAATGGGAGTAATAAGCGCTTGTAAAACGGATAATCTTGAAGCTGAAATAGGCCAAAAAACAACCATGAAAATCACAAAGGTTTTTGACGCCGGAGAGCGGGTGAAAGGAGAGAAGATTGAGGCAAGATTCGAAGTTGAAAATACAGGTCGTTATCCTTTGGTTTTTGGATCCATTAAAGGCTCTTGTTCATGCACAGTTGCAGAAAAACCTGAAGCACCGATTTTGCCAGGTAAAAAGGGAGTAATCAAGGCTATTGTTGAT
>JABJEE010000006.1 GCA_018665005.1 Flavobacteriales bacterium | reverse complement strand
TTCTGTTCAATATCACCCAGAAGCTTCTGCTGGTCCTCATGACTCAAGATATCTTTTCGATGAATTTATAGAAAACATGAAAACCTCAAAAAAATAAAAAATGAGCTATATAGATCAAATTTTTGCAAGACAAATCCTTGATTCAAGAGGTAATCCAACTGTAGAGGTTGACGTAATAACTGCAAATGGGTATATGGGACGAGCCGCAGTTCCTTCTGGTGCGTCTACAGGAATTCATGAAGCTGTTGAATTGAGAGATGGTGACCCTTCTATTTATTTAGGGAAAGGGGTTTTAAAAGCCGTAGAAAATGTAAACACAATTATCAATGATTCCCTTAGAGGAATGGATATTTTTGATCAAAAAGCAATTGATACGGCACTTATTCAATTGGATGGCACAGAAAACAAATCTAATTTAGGAGCCAACGCCATATTAGGGACTTCTCTAGCCGTTGCTAAAGCTGCTGCTGAGGAAGCTCAATTAAGTCTGTATAGGTATATAGGAGGCGTTGGAACTTGTACCATGCCTGTACCCATGATGAATATTCTAAATGGTGGATCACATGCAGATAATCTTATTGACATACAAGAATTTATGGTCATGCCATTTGGTGCCAAATCTTTTTCCGAAGGTTTAAGGTGGGGTACTGAAATATTTCATCACCTCAAAGGGGTGCTTAAATCAAAAGGAATGTCTACGAATGTAGGAGATGAAGGAGGGTTTGCTCCAAACTTAGGTTCGAATGAGGAGGCAATAACCGTTGTTCTCGAAGCCATAGAAAAAGCTGGATTTAAACCTGGAGAAGATGTTTATGTTGCGCTTGATGCTGCTTCATCTGAGTTTTTCAAAAATGGAAAATATTGTTTTGATTCTACCGGAGAGCAAATGACATCATCAGAAATGGTATCATTTTGGGCAGACTGGTGTAAGAAATACCCCATTGCGTCTATAGAAGATGGATTGGCAGAGGATGATTGGGATGGATGGAAATTGGCCACCGACCAATTGGGAGAAAAAGTACAGCTCGTTGGAGATGACTTATTCGTAACCAATACAAAAAGACTCGCTAGAGGAATCAATGAAGGTATCGCCAATTCTATTTTAGTAAAAGTAAACCAAATAGGTACATTATCAGAAACCATAGAGGCCGTGCAAATGGCAACAGCAAATAAATATACTTCTGTGATGAGCCATAGAAGTGGTGAAACTGAAGACAACACGATAGCTGATTTGGCTGTAGCTCTGAATACTGGACAAATTAAAACGGGTTCCGCTTCCCGTAGTGATCGTATGGCGAAATATAATCAATTGATCAGAATTGAAGAAGAACTGGGTGAGAATGCTTTTTATCCTGGGAAAAAGTTCCGATATTTATAAAAACTATTTCTATGAGATTCTCCATTTTAATTGTGTTTTCAGTATTGATAGCTGGTATTTGTCAATCTCAAGACATCAACAAATACTTCGGTCAAGCACATTTTGTAACTGAAGACAGCGAACTCATTTCAAATACAGAAAAATATATTCGTCAACAAGATGGAATTTGGATGGTACGTATAGACCCAACAAACGGAAATGTTTTAATTTATACGACCGAGCTTCCGTTTTGGACTGAAGAGGAATTCATCGCTCTATTTGGGAATAATGGAGACAAAGTAGAATGTCCATATATCGGAATAGTACGTAAGGATAAAATCCGTCCTTTTCCTTTCAAGGATTGTGAATGAATCAATTCAATCTTCGTGTTTACGGTTTCATAATCAATGAAAATCAAGAAGTACTTCTATCTGATGAATATCGGTTTGAGTCTTTTTTTACAAAATTTCCGGGTGGTGGTGTAGAATATGGTGAGGGTATAACAAATGCATTACATCGGGAATTTATGGAAGAATTAAATGCCGAAATTGAATCATGCGAGCTCATCTATTTTAATGAATATTTTCAAGAGTCTGTTTTTATGGAAGGAACACAAGTCACTTGCTTCTATTATTTAGTGAAATGTAAAACCATTCAAGGTCTAGGGACCAACAGTTACATCATTCCCTTCAAAGAAGAAGGAGAAAAGCAACGTTGGATAAAAATCAACGAATTACAAGACAAGGATCTAAATTTTAAAACAGACCAAGTGGCTTTCAAAAAACTTAAAAAGTTTCTTAGTTTATAAATTTATCGGAAACGATTAAGTCTTTTGTTCCATGCCCCCATGAATAAAACCCTTCACCAGACTTTACACCTAATTTTCCTGCAGTAACCATATTTACCAATAACGGGCAGGGTGCATATTTTGGATTCCCAAACCCATCATAAAGTACTTCCATAATAGCCAGGCAAACATCTAATCCAATAAAATCGGCAAGTTGCAAAGGTCCCATTGGGTGTGCCATTCCTAATTTCATTACCGTATCAATTTCAGAAACACCAGCAACGCCCTCATGTAAAGTGCAAATGGCCTCATTAATCATTGGCATCAGAATTCTATTGGCTACAAATCCAGGATAATCATTTACCTCCACCGGAATCTTATTTAACTTTCTAGAAAGATCCATTATGCTTTCTGTGACTTCATCCGTTGTGGAGTACCCTCTAATGATTTCAACCAATTTCATGACAGGAACTGGATTCATAAAGTGCATTCCAATCACCTTGTCTGCCCGATTCGTAACGGCAGCAATTTTCGTGATAGAAATGGAGGATGTATTGGTTGCCAATATCACATTGTCATCTGTAAGCGTATCTAGCTCTTGAAATATTTTCAATTTTAAGTCAATGTTTTCAGTCGCTGCCTCAATGACCAAATCAACTCCACTTACTCCATCTTTTAAATTTGAGATGGTAGAAATATTATTCAAGGCATTCTCTTTTTCAGCAGTACTTATTTTTTCTTTAGCCACCTGACGATCCAAGTTTTTTGTAATAGTAGCTAGACCTTTCTCTAGGGCCTTAGGTGAAACATCTATTAGGTTTACATTATAACCACATTGCGCAAATACATGGGCAATTCCATTACCCATTGTCCCTGCTCCAATAACTGCAATATTTTTCATTTTTATGTTTTTGACAAATATAAGGAGTTCAAAGATGTAAAAGTATAAATTGTTTCAATTCCAAATCCCTATCTTTGTTTTGAATGCTTAAAGGCCTTACAAAAAGAATATCTAATAGTGATTTCCTAAAATCATTAGCCATCTTAATGACCGGTACAGTTATAGCTCAAGCCATTGGATATTTATTAGCCCCGATTATAACAAGATTGTTTACCCCAGAAGAAATGGGGGAATTTGGTATTTTTCAACGTTTAACAACTGTTGTAGCAACCATCGCAACTGCTCGATACGAGTTCGCGCTGCCTCTCCCCAAAAAAGACAAACATGCCTTTCTCTTATTTCGTTACATACTTCGTTTAGTATTTATTATAGTAATTATAACTTTTCTTGGTGCTCTATTCTATGGAATAGCATTGAATAAAGAATTAGATTATTATGTTTTAGTTATTGCACTTGTGGCAGGTGTAACGTTCCTCGTCTTTTTTAACTTGGGGACCAATTGGGCTATTCGATTAAAAGAATTTCGAAAAATATCTTTATCTAAAATGTCAAACTCTCTAAGCCTTAATGGTTTAAGGGTTTTATTCGGACTGATTGGAACAGGGTCTATTGGTTTAATAATCTCATTTGTAATTAGTCTATTTATCGGATCATTACATTTTGTAAAAGACTTTATGAGTCGAAACAAAATACCAAAAACAAAAATCTCAAAGCAAAAGGGATATCTTATGGTCAGAGAGTACAAAGACTTTCCGTTAGCCAACCTACCCCATGCCCTATCTGACAACTTAAGAGATTTAATAGTTGCATTTGTTATTATCGATCTATTTTCTGAAAATATGTTTGGTTCTTTTGATCATTCATTCAGAATGTTACGAATACCAATAATGATTATTGGGGCATCTATGTCACAGGTTTTTTTTAATCGTATTTCTGAGTATAAAAAACAAGCCATTCAAATTTATCCACTCTTTAAAAAATTATTAATCACTTTAATTCTATTGTCTATTGCCCCATTTTCTTTCATCTATTTTTTTGGCGGTGAAATATTTTCATTTGTATTCGGAGATGAATGGTATTTGTCAGGTAAATTATCAGAAATTATGGCTCCATGGTTAATGTTGAACTTTATTTTGTCTCCATTATCTACAATACCGTTAGTGTTTAATAAACAAAAACAATTTTTTATTTTAGGTTTAATTGCGTCTATTCTTCAACTAGGTGGTTTTTTTATCTTACCAATGCTATTCAAAACACATCCGGATAAGATTTTTTATGTCTTTTCAATTGTTAGCTGGCTTCAGGTAATTTTGTCCATTTTAATTATCTACTATTTATCTACTATTGTGAAACAACATGACTCAAGAATTGAAGGAAATTAAAAAACATATTGTTCTCATTTGTGCTCATTTCTATCCGATCAATCACATTGCAGCCTATAGAATGAATGGATTAGTAAAATACTTGGATCATTCTCAATTTGATATTTCCGTTATTACAATAAATTCAGACAAAAAACATCTGAAGAAAGAATACTATAAGTCAAATGTACTGTATGTCCCTTTCAACAATGTTTTACGTATGAGAAATCATACACCATCAATGCCTAAATGGAAGCATCACATATATTCATTAAATAATAAATTGATTCGTTTTTTTTCTAAATCAGATTTTCCAGGGTGGAGAAAAAATGTAAAAATCGAACTACAAAAACTTAATAAGAGGAAAAAGATTGATATCATGATCTCGTCATTTTCTCCTGTAGATTCGCATTTAATTGGACTTGATTTTAAAAGTAGAAATAACAACGTTCATTGGATTGCTGACATGAGAGACGAAATGAGTTTAAATCAAATGATTGGTAATAAAGAAAGGTCATATTACAGAGAAGTTGAACAAGAAATACTAAGTAATGCTGACATCATTACATCTGTTAGTAATCCAATTTTGGACGGGTTCAAGAAAATGACCGACAACAAAGAATTGAAATTTCTCGAAATGAGAAATGGGTATGATCATGATTTTAAATTAATGAATAATAAAAACAAGGTGTTTACATTCGTTTATGCAGGAACATTTTACGGAAGAAGGAAACCAGATACTTTTTTCAGTGCTTTGTTGGATTTATATAAATCTGGAGAAATGAAGGAGAATTGGAAAATAATATTTATCGGAACTCATAAGAATTTTCATATTCCCAATGAACTAGAAAGTAAAATCACATTTACAAAAACCGTCGATAACAAAAAAGCAATAGAAATCCTTTCTCAATCAGATTGTAGCCTTTTAATACACCCTCCAAGTTTAGCAAAAGGAATTTTTACTGGGAAATTATTTGACTACTTGTCAGTAAAAAGACCTATTCTAGGGATTCTTGATAAAGATGATGTGGCTGCACAACTGATAGAAAAGTGTAGCGCAGGAATTTGTGCTGACTTCCATAACACCGAAGAAATTAAACGTGGTATTTTAGCCATTATCTCGAAGTGGGAAAATGATAACGAACTTGATTATAATTTCATTGAAATTGAGAAACTGCATAGGAAATATCAGGTACTCAAACTAGAAAAAGAATTAATTAATTTAAACCAATAACTAACAAATCAATAAAAATTAAGTGACCAAAAAGGAAAATTATATTGCAAAAATCAGGCTTGTTTTTCTCGGCTGGTTACTTACATTACCATTTGGTTCCAACTTGTTTTTATTTGATATTGGATCAGAATCGACTGGTTATTTTACACTTTACCCTAGTTTGATTTTTGCTTTTTGTCTTGTATTAACAACTCCATGGACCTATAAGTCTTGGGGGGTCATGGAAAAAATATGTGGCTTGTTTTTAAGTTTGTGGTTGGCTTCAAGTTTTCTATACCAAAGCCCAACAAATATTACAGAAAACGCATTATT
>JABJEE010000090.1 GCA_018665005.1 Flavobacteriales bacterium | reverse complement strand
CATCGAATACATTGATGAAAGCGAATTCATAAGAATCAAATTCACTGTCCAATAGAACCAAAGAAGATGCGCCCACACCATTTAATTTTACTAACAATTGTGTTCTCTTTTGCAAATAAAGAGTTCCTATCCCAAAATACAAAAAAGGATTTCACTAAGTATGTGAATCCATTCGTTGGAACCAGTAAAATGGGACACGTTTTCCCTGGCGCTACTGTTCCTTTTGGAATGGTACAGCTCAGTCCACAAACCAATTTTGAGGTGATGTTTGATGAGGACGGAGCATACAATAGAAAGACCTATGAATATTGTGCAGGTTACCAATACCGTGACACCACAATCATTGGTTTTTCTCATACCAACTTTAGTGGCACGGGTCATTCTGACCTGGGAGACCTGTTGGTTATGCCCACTATCGGGCCACTTATTTTAGAGCCAATCAAAAGCTCCTCGACTAAAAAAGGATATTATTCAACCTTTTCACATGACAAGGAAAATGCTTCTCCTGGTTACTACGAGGTTGATTTAAGTAGTTATGGCATTAAAGCGGAGCTGACAGCCTCAGAACGGGTCGGATACCATCAATACACATTTCCAAAATCACAAGAGGCACACATCATTCTAGACTTAGTTTATAATGTCTATCACCACGAAAATAAAAATATATGGACTTTTATACGTGTAGAAAATGATTCACTCATCACAGGATATCGCCAAACCAAAGGCTGGGCACGAACACGTACAGTTTATTTTGCCATGTCTTTCTCTAAGCCTTTTAAATCCTATGGTCACGAAAAATACGACAGCATCAAATACGATGGATTTTACCGGCGATTTGAGCAAAACGAAAATTTTCCAGAAATGGCAGGAAAAGACATTCGAGCCTATTTTAACTTTAACACTGACGAAGGTGAAAAAATTGGGATACGTATGGCCTTATCCCCTGTAAGCACAATTGGTGCATTAAAAAATCTTGAAGCAGAGGTTCCTGAATGGGATTTCAATAAAATAAAACAGCAAGCCAAAAACAAATGGAATAAAGAGCTTTCTAAAATTGAAGTTGAAACCATGGACTCAAGACAAAAAGTTACCTTTTACACAGCACTTTACCACACGAACCTCTCTCCTATTTTATATGAAGATGTCGATGGTCAATATTTAGGTTTAGATCAAAACACGCATCAATCAGAAGGATTCACAAATTATACGATATTTTCACTTTGGGATACTTATCGCGCATTACATCCATTATTTAACCTGACCCAAACTGAACGCAATAACGACATGATTAAGTCGATGCTCGCACACCACGACCAAAGCGTTCATCATATGCTGCCTATATGGAGTCATTACGCCAATGAAAATTGGTGTATGATAGGCTATCATGCCACCTCCGTGATTGCAGATGCACTTGCCAAGAACGTTGGAGATTTTGATTTGGAACACGCCTTAAAAGCCGCAATCAATACGGCGAATGTGCGATACTTTGACGGACTCGGAGATTACATTGACTACCATTATGTACCTGACGACAAAAGTCACTCTTCAGTATCTAAGACGCTCGAATATGCATACAACGACTGGTGCATCTCCCAAATTGCAAGCAAAGCGGGAAGAAGTGAGATTATGAATCAATACAGTAAGCGCTCAGAATACTACAAAAACGTTTTTGATTCAAATTCTGGGTTTATGCGTCCCAAATTGTCAGATGGTTCTTTTAGAGCAAATTTCGATCCCATGGATACACATGGACAAGGGTTTATTGAGGGTAATGCATGGAACTACGGACTTTATGTTCCTCAGAATCTACCTTATATGATTGATCTTATGGGTGGTAAAAAACAATTTCGATACCATCTTGATTCTTTATTTGCAATGGAAATTGCTGATAAATATATTGACAAACACGAGGACATCACAAGAGATGGGATTATTGGCAATTACGTTCACGGAAATGAACCAGGTCATCACATACCTTATTTATACAATTGGACAGACAAACCCTACAAAACTCAAGAAAGAGTAAGAACAATTATGAAAGCCATGTATGGACCAGCAGAAGACGGACTATGCGGAAATGATGATGCAGGACAAATGAGCGCTTGGTATGTTTTTAGTGCCATTGGCTTCTATCCCGTAACGCCAGGTTCTGATGAATACGCTCTAGGTAGCCCCCTCATTAAAAATGCAAAACTCGAATTAGCAAATCAAAAAACATTGAATGTTGTCGTCGAAAATCAAAGCCCTCAAAACATTTACGTTCAAGAAGTTTCCATTAATGGAAAATTAATTGTCGGTACCAAACTTAAACATAAGGACATCATGAATGGAGGAACTCTTCTATTTAAGATGGACAGAACACCAAAAAAACATGAATAAAGTATTAAACATGAAAAAAATAATACTTCTTCTTTTGTGCATCTCCACAATTCAAGTGAATGGCCAAAAAAGTCACCCAGTATTTGACAGTCTTGCGAATGAACTAATTTCGAAAACAACTATTCCTTCAATTGTTTTTAGCTACATCACACCGGACACCTGTCTTTTCGGTATAGCCGGTATTAATAATATTAATGACAAGCAAAAGGTCAAATTAGAAGATAAATATAGTCTCGGCTCTAATACCAAGGCCATAACCGCTTTGATAGCGATGAAAATGATTGAAGAAGGTCAAATTAGATTGGACACCAAACTTTTAGACTTAATGCCTTCATTAAAAGGGAATATAAATCAGTATTATGAAGACATCACCTTTGGGTCGCTTTTATCTCATCGAGCTTGGGTCAGGCCTTACATGTATGAAGATGATCACAATACACTACCCAAAACATTTCCTGGAGAATTGCCCAATCAACGAAATATGTTCACGAAACATGTTCTTAACCAAGACTCTGTTTTTTCTTTGACCTTCTCCTATTCTAATGCAGGATATGTGATTGCGAGTCATATGATGGAAATTGCAGCAAAAACAAGCTATGAAAAGCTGATTGCTACTTTTATGAATGAAATGAATTATGACCATTATTTTGGACTGGCCAATAGAGAAGATGAAAACGCTCCTTCTGGACATATGATGGAAGATGAAGTTTGGACCGAAATCGGACCTAATCATGAATATAATGGCGTCCCAGAAATGATGAATGCAGCAGGAATGCTTTCCATGAACATTTTGGATTATGCCAGCCTCATTCAAATGCAGCTCAATGGATTGAAAAACGAAAACACATACATCTCTGCAGAATCGATGAATATCCATCATTATGGATTAGACGAATATGCATATGGATGGCTCAATGGAGAAATGGGTGGCATGAAGTACAGTACACATGATGGCACTTTGGGTATTAATTATTGCCATACTGTAATTCTTCCTCAAATTCCATGTGCCATAATAATCATGTTTAACTCAGGCTTACCAGAACATCATCAATCCATGGCGGAGCTTGAACAAGCAATTTTAATGAATATGATACGTTAATAATAATTTCAATCGCGACTCAACATGAACATAAACCAGTCTATTGACAAACCCATAAATCGAGGATGGATTCGCAAGAAAATTGGACGTGAATATTATATTTTTAAAAGATATCTAGATTGGATAACCCAAAAAAAAGAATGGACTAAAATCTCAAAAAATAGTGATTTAAAAATAGAGGTAAAGCATCATAAATCAATGATTTTAAGACCATTAAAAGATGTGAATATGTACCTACAGGAGAATAAAAGAACCAATCTGCGCATCGCAATTAATAAACTCAACGACACGCTTATTAAACCAGGACAAACCTTTTCACTTTGGAAACAGGTTGGACGTCCAACTGCGCGTAAAGGCTATCTAGAAGGACTGGTATTGAATCAAGGCAAAATAGATAAGGGTATTGGAGGAGGCTTATGTCAGCTTGGCAATTTACTCTTTTGGATATTTGCCCACAGTCCGTTGGATATTACAGAAAGGTATCGTCATGGCTTTGACGTATTCCCGGACGTGAACAGAAAAGTCCCCTTTGGTGCAGGCGCTACCCTAGCGTATAATTATATTGACTTGCAAATATACAACCCTACTGATCAGACATTTCAGCTCAAGCTTTGGTTAGACGAAACACACCTTCATGGTCAGCTCAATTCCAAAGAGAAAATAGAAAGAAAATATTCGATAGAGGAAAGGAATCACTTGATTAAACAACAGCTTTGGGGAGGCTATTCTAGACACAATCAAATTGTTAAAATTTGCGAGGACATAACAGGGGAAAAGTCTGAAACCCTCCTAGTTGAGAACCATGCCCTCATGATGTATACCCCCTTTCTATCTGACTAATAATAAAAAGAACCAATTCTGTTTTTCTTTGTTTATTTGGTAATGATAACGGATTCAACAACACTTTCAAAAAAGAAAATACAAGAAATCAATACTATAGTTGGGCCTGCTTTTAACATTTGGGACAGCCTAAAGCTAAAGGGAGTTGGGTCTCCAAAACTTCACATCCAAAGCTTTAGCCCAGGATTCAAAACTTTTATAGAACAAAACAATTCTTTGAGTTACTGTAATATCGAATTAAGACCGAAGGGTATAATCATTCATCAAAACAAAAGAGCCACAAGACTAAGTTGGGTTATTCCTTTTTACAGATTGTCCATTTTTCATTCAGATGTATTAAGCTTTCATTGTAATGGAGAATATCTTAAGATTAAGAAAGATTTTCATCTAGAAAAATCAAGGACTTATATCAATAAAATCATCAGTCACAAAGCGCTGTATTCTTCTGAGAACACATACTAAAAACAGTTATACGTTCATTTGATTATCAATTAATTTATTTTTAACCTCTATTTGTTTATATTTGGAAATAGATTTAGAGTTAGTATGTTTATCAAACCCAAGTGTTTGTTTTTTTATTTTGTGATTGTTCTTATGTCTTCATCGGCATTGGCACAGGATTCTTTGCAAATTAAACAGTTCAAAACGAATATCATCCGAATGGACAAAATCATGTCCAAAACGGGAGGAAGTCTTGAGCACCTGAAAGTCATTCACAGACAATTGAAAGAGTCAGCTGAGGTCAACCAGTCCGAATACAATTCAATGAAGAAGAGGTACGATGAGTATATTTTTAATGAACGAATCTTGTATATCGGTGAAATGAACAAAATGCATGAGATAGAACGCGCTTTGGTCTCATTGGCTATTTTGGAACAGGAATTCCCTGATGACAAACAAGTAAAAGATTTATCTAAAGTTACGAAAGAAGCCACAACCGAAAGACTTAAGAAAAACTTAAAAGAAAGTAAAACTTCTTTTACCATTGAGCCATCTCTCTCAGTTTTCACCATTGGAAAACCTCTTGAGGAATTTACTTTTTTTCAATCACCTGGAGTGAACCTGATGTACGGTTTAGGTCTTTACAAAGTATTTAATGTACATGAGTCATATAGAAGAGGTTTTAAAAAGAAATTTGCCTACTCTCAAATTGGTTTAAAATTAGATTACTTCAACGGTAAAGGAGAAAGTATAAATGAAGAAGTCACCCTCGACTACATTAACCCTCAGGTAAGTTTTATTGCCAATAGATCTTTAGGACTTGATATTGGGTATGCACTTATTCAAAAAACAACATTACCCGTTGACAAAGGGCTTTGTTCGTTTAATTTAAATGCAGAATTTCCAATTGACTTTTTGAGTCTAGGTTTAAATGCTCGAGTTTTAACTGACTTTAATGAAGTGAATCATATCCAATACGGATTGTCGCTTAAATACATTTTCAAGCTTGGAAACCAATTAAATCAGGCAGATCTTGATAGCATTCAAAAATCCATTGAAACCATCAGTATCAAATAAATCTTATTCCTGCCAAGAGTCTGAATCACTGTTTTCGTCTAACAACTTTTTCCAATCCCTTTCGTTGAAATCGGACTCTTCAATGATGTCTTTATATTCTTCGGGATGAATATCATAACGATCTATCTCATTGCCAGTATAGTTTTCTATATCATTCAATAAGTCTAACTCGTTTTCAGAACAAAAAGAAATGGCGTGTCCCTTATTATTACCTCTTCCCGTACGCCCACATCTGTGAACGTAATTCTCAGGATTATCAGGAATATCGTAATTAATTACATAATCCATATCTGGAACATCAATTCCTCTGCAAGCTACATCAGTTGTTACAAGAATATTGTTAAGTCCTTTTCTAAAACGTTCCAAAACCAAAAACCGATCTTCTTGTTCAATACCGCCATGAAGTGCTTCCGTTACCACATCCACTCGATTCATGGCAGCCACAACGCGCTCTACCCTTACCTTGGTTCGTACAAAAACAATAAACTTTCCCTTATCAAATTCTTTTAGCAAATTCTCTAAAAAAAAGCGCTTATCGTCCATTTCAACAAATGTAACTGCATGTTGTACATTTTTAGAAACTGGATTCTTGGGAGAAACGTGGATTCTAATGGCATTTCGAACCACATCATACGCTAAAGCTTTGATTTTTTTATTTACCGTCGCCGTGAAGAATAACGTTTGTCGTTTTCTTGGAAGAAATCGAAGAACATCTTGTATGTCCTTGTTAAATCCCAAATCCAACATCAAATCTGCTTCATCAATAACGAAGAACTCAATATGTTCAAGTTTTATGTATCCTTGAGAAATCAAGTCAAACATTCTACCAGGTGTAGCAACAAGTACATCCAGTTTTTTCTCCAAAACTTTAATTTGATCATCTTGACTTACTCCTCCATACAACCCCAAACAGGAAACTCCTGTTTTGATTCCAATTAAATCAACCACCTCTGAAATTTGCTTGGCCAGTTCGCGTGTAGGGACTAAAATCAAGGATCGTATGCCATCGCCTCTTCTTTTGTTTTTTATTATGTGATTGATGATAGGAATAACAAAAGCAGCTGTTTTACCAGTACCCGTTGGAGCCACGGCCATAACATCCTCTCCATCTAAGATGTGCTGGATACATCTGTACTGAATATCTGTGGGCCTATTAAAGCCCATATATTCCAATTGGCTTTTTATTTTAGAATCAATACGATAATCTTTGAACTTCATGTTACCGCAAATCTAAGACAATTAGAATTCTTTTGATTGCTCCACTGCCTTAAATCGAAAATCAAAAATTTCTTCAAGCTTTTTTTGCACCACAAAAGGATGCATGATTCTTCCTAGTATACCGAGAGGTAACTCATAAGAAACAATATCTGTCATTTCCACCCCTCCATCTACTTCTTTAAAATGATGCTCATGATGCCAGATTTTATAAGGCCCTTTCCTTTGTTCATCGACAAAAAACTCAAGCTCTTTGACTGTTTTGATTTCAGTAATCCAATTCATTGGAATACCCAGTAATGGTTTAACAGTATATTCAATCATTAAACCTTCATACATCTTATCGGGAAGATCCGTTTTGACATCAAACCCCATATACTCCGGAGTGATTTTTTTAAGGTTTCCTGGTGAGGAAAAAAAATCCCAAGCCGTTTTTAAATCCGTTTTAATAAACTGCGTTCGTTTTAATTGATACATAACAATAAAACAAGCGAATGCCTATTTGGTTTAAAGAATTCAGCTAGGAAGACTCATTCTTGCCAATCATAAGTGCTTTCAATTTTTCAGAGGACAATTTTGTTGTATTGAAATGTCGTTTATTCTCAAAATACGGACTGATGTTCGTGACTTTAACTGTAGACCCAAATACCTCACTTGAAACATAGGCAAAAGTTCCATTTGGAAGTGCGGCTACGAGCTCAACATCATCATCAAGAATAGGTAGTTCATCCCAATCAAAGGCATTGTATGTCAATACCGTATTTTGGCTTTCACAAATCATCATCAGTTTAACCTTATTGATTTTGGCATTAAGGTCATCTTCAAAATCAAAGGTGGCGTCAATTTTGGCCAATACCTTTGTGTTTTCGAGCTTATCAATATTAAAGATGCCAAAACCATTTGAAGAAAAGGAGTTGAGCATCGCCGACTCTTCCAATAATCGATCTTCCTCTATTTCACGATTTTTGAGTACTTCAGCAAATGAATTAAGATCCTCTTCATATTGTGCCAATATTTTTTTAATGTCTTTTTTCTTAACATTTGGAGTTGCCAATACTGATATGGATTCTGAAAAAATATTCCCCTTATGATCTTTATTCTTTGCACTAAATGATATGCGATAAAGCTTGTTTCTTTTATTGATTAACTTGATATCAATTTTATCCCAATTTATTCTCATAGCCCGGTACAATTTTTTATTGTCTTGACCGGGATTTAGCCGCCAATCTACATCATTCCACACCTTTAAGTGAGGCATGTTTTTATCACTCGCCAATTGAAATAAGATATCTTCTACTGGTTTTTTGGGCTTATTTAGTGATGGAAGATTAGATAAAGCCAAATCTCTTCGATCATTATTCACCGTTTCAAAAACACCATTCTGTTCCCAATTTTCATCATTATTTAAATACCACAAATCATAATTATCATCAGGCTTTTTCTCTGTTGCTACGTCAATTTCTATCTCTTTTCCCTCTTTCAACGCTAATTCCTTGCCACCTTTAAAATCCCTTAATTCAACCATCCCCATCGATTGCAAATGTTTAGCTCTATCCTCGTTCATTTGCATTGGAATTCCCGACAAAAAAATTTCGCTTGCTTTATGCATCTCTCGAAATCGAAATTCTACAGGGCCTAATACTTCATTTCCATTTTGATTAAATCCACACTCTCGCAATTTAATTCCTAAATTCCCAACGGCATTTGTACTATGTGATGTAAATGGTGTTGCATATCTCACTTCATTTTTGATCACTCCTGATTTTCCACCAAGACATTCTAATAACCAATTGATGGTCATTCGACTAGGAATAGCATGTGGATTCATGATAATATCCGGAACTATACCATTGGCAGTAAAAGGCATGTCTTCTTGTCTAAAAACCATACCACAAGTACCTTTTTGAGCGTGACGACTGGCAAATTTATCACCGATTTCGGGTATTCGCAAGTTTCTCATTTTGACTTTGACAAGGAGATATCCACTAGGGGATTTTGATATAAATACTTTGTCGACAACACCGTCTTCACCTTTGTGTG
>JABJEE010000089.1 GCA_018665005.1 Flavobacteriales bacterium | reverse complement strand
TTCATAGTATGTCCAACGATACGAGTATTGGTGATTTATCAGCCTTTATTGTAGAAAACCTCCCTTGGTGGACTGAAATAAGAAGGACACCCAAAAGAGAAATTGCTTTAATGAATGATTGGGAAGAAAAATTAGAAAAAATGGCCCATGCCACACTAAACGAAAACATCTGTATTATAGCAGGATTACCTAGTTGGACCATTTTACTCATGAAAAAAGTACTCGAGATTTCAGGAAAAGAGCATATTCATGAAGTATGGCCAAATTTAGAGCTATATATACACGGAGGCATGAATTTTTTACCATACAAGGAATCATTCAAAGCACTTTTCCCCGAACCTCAAATGAATTATGTTGAAGCCTACAATTCATCCGAAGGTTATTTCGGGCTGCAAGATCAAGTTGAAACTAAAGACTTATTATTATTGGTCGATTCTCATATCTTTTTTGAGTTCATTCCAATGTCTGATTTTGAAGGACTCAATAGCAAAACTGTTCTTTCTTTGGATCAAGTAGAGCTTGAAAAAGAATATGCCCTAGTTATTTCAACATCAGCAGGACTATGGAGATACATTATTGGGGACACAATCAAATTCGTACAAGACCGACCCTATAGATTTCAAATAACAGGAAGAACAACCCAGTTTATTAATTCATTTGGAGAAAAACTACTTATTATTCACGCAGAGAGAGCAATTACACGTGCGGCTCAATGCTGTAATGCCAAGATTAAAGACTATACCGTAGCGCCATTTTTTGAAAATGAATCCCAAAA
Source organism: Flavobacteriales bacterium (assembly GCA_018665005.1). Lineage (GTDB taxonomy): Bacteria > Bacteroidota > Bacteroidia > Flavobacteriales_D > Crocinitomicaceae > UBA952. The sequence continues at coordinate 2,829 of JABJEE010000089.1, read as the reverse complement.
TGGAGGCCATGAATGGGCTATTGCTTTTGATGTCGTTCCAAAAAACATGAAAACGTTTAGTAAAATCCTTGATCAATCTTTAATGGAACTCAATGTTGATTATGAAGGCAAAAGAAGCAGCTCAATCAATATGATTAAACCTAAAATAAAGATGATTGGTCATGATGTTTTTGAAAAATGGTTGAAATCAAAAAACAAACTTGGTGGGCAACACAAAATCCCCCGTTTAAATCAGGACAGAAAGTTCATTGAAGAAATATTTGATTTACATTTGAAATCAGATAGAAATTCATACATTTAATAGTGCTTAAATTCATACTCTTTTATCCATTTCTTTTCGTCTTGTTTACAAGTAATGCCCAGTCTTTTGAACACAAGCAGTCTTTTTCGAAAAAAAACAATCTAGAATTGTGGGTTCCAGACAATACAGGAAACATTTACTTTTACGGAGAGAACATATTGGACAAGAAATCTCAGGGACAACTTCCGAGTTTTTCACAAAGTATTAAATCCATTGGTGCTATTGATCAAATCCTACCCATTAATGCGCTTAAAACATATTTGTTTTCTCAAACTCAACAACAAATATGTCTGATTGACAACACATTAAGCATTCAGTCCACATGTATCGATCTTGAAGAATTGGAAATTCAATACGCATTGTTTTGTGCGGTTTCCGGCCGCCCAAACCTCATATATGTTTATGATCAATTTAACTCCACCTTATTCTTAATAAATACCAAAAGCAATACGGTCATTCAAAAAGTATCAAACCTAGAAGGCGTGTTGGGTCTGGATGCGGAAATTTCTGAAATAAAGGAGTATAACAACGATTTATTCATTAGAACTTCAACCAACAAGGTATTTCAACTCGATATGTTTTTAAACTTGAAAAAAGAGCTGTCGAGCCTACATAAAGAACTTATTTTTTACAAGAGGTTTATTGTAGATTGGAATAACAAACATATTCAATTCAGCCATTTAGAATCTGAAGAAAACAAAATAATTCCTATGGAGGGAATTAGTGCCAATGAACTTAAAATAGTGGGGAATTCTTTTTATTTTCGCACCGTAGATGAGATTAAAGTTTATGAATATAATCCTGACTAATCAGTAAAGGAATTCATCTATTTTCGTAACTTAGTAACTTGTAAAAAATTGAAATATGCATATTGCGGTAGCAGGAAATATAGGATCAGGTAAAACAACATTAACGAACATGCTTTCTAAGCATTACGGATGGGAAACTCATTTTGAAGATGTCGATCACAACCCTTATTTAAATGACTTTTATCATGACATGCAACGATGGTCTTTTAATTTGCAAATTTATTACTTGAATAGTCGCTTTACTCAGGTTCAAGAAATCAAAAAAACCGAGCATACTGTAATTCAGGACAGAACCATTTATGAGGACGCTTTTATATTTGCACCTAACCTTCATTCCATGGGGTTAATGACAACAAGAGATTTTGAAAACTACTTCTCTCTGTTCAATCTAATGGATTCTTTTGTGTCGGCTCCGGACCTTCTTATTTACTTGAGAGCAAGTGTACCTACACTCGTTAATCAAATTCAACAACGAGGGAGAGATTACGAGGAAAGCATTCGACTGGATTACCTCAAACGTCTAAACGAAAGATATGAGGCTTGGATATCCACCTACGACAAAGGAAAAATGTTAATCATTGATATTGACAACAATCGTTTCCCAGAAGATCAGGAGGACCTTGGAAAAATTATTCACTCGATTGATGCTGAAATTAACGGTCTATTCTAACCAAAAATCATGATTGTAATAACTGGTGCAGCAGGATTTATTGCCAGTTTTCTAGCTGAGCAATTCAATAAGGATAATGAAAATAACCTCATACTCGTAGATGATTTCACGAAAGAGAATAAGAAAGTCAATCACCTAGACTTAAACTGTTACAAAAAAATTGACAGATCAGAATTTATAGAATGGTTTAACTCAAATGGTCATATCGTTGATTATGTAATTCATTTAGGCGCAAGAACGGATACCACAGAAATGGACTATCGTATACATGAAGTCCTAAACGTAAAGTACAGTCAGGACATTTGGAATATTTGTACAAGTAAGAATATCCCATTAATTTATGCGAGCAGTGCCGCAACTTACGGTATGGGTGAACATGGCTACAAGGATGATCATGACGTTGTTCAGAAGCTCACTCCTTTAAACCCCTATGGAGAATCAAAAAATAATTTTGACAAATGGGTCTTAAATCAAAAAAACACTCCCCCTTTTTGGGCGGGATTAAAGTTCTTTAATGTCTACGGCCCGAATGAAAGTCATAAAGGCAGAATGGCAAGCGTTATTTTTCACACCTTTAATCAGATTAAAAAGACTGGAGGCATGAAACTTTTCCGAAGCCATCATAAAGATTACAAAGATGGCGAGCAATTAAGAGATTTCATATACGTCAAAGATGTCGTTTCCATTATAAAATTTATGTATAAGGGATCAATTACTTCAGGACTTTATAATGTAGGGACCGGAGAAGCAAGAACATTTTACGATCTTGCAAAGCTCACATTCCAAGCGCTCAACAAAGTGCCAAATATTTCCTTTATTGACACACCCGAAGACATTCGTAATAAGTACCAGTATTTCACTGAAGCAGACATGAACAAACTCATAAAACAGGGTTATTCTTCATCTTTTCACACACTTGAAGAGGGCGTTGAGGATTATGTGAAAAATTATTTAAACACTTAGTTTTGTTCATTAATTGTTAATAAATATTCATTAAAGTTTCTAACCATTGCCTAAAACGAGTAAATTTGTTACTCAATGTTAGAGGC
>JABJEE010000088.1 GCA_018665005.1 Flavobacteriales bacterium | reverse complement strand
GTAAACAGCTCCACCTGCACATGGCCCCATGATAACGGATAATTGCGGTATCACACCAGATGCACGAGTGTTTCGGTAAAATATATCTGCATAACCTGCCAATGACACAACCCCTTCCTGAATTCTTGCTCCACCAGAATCATTTAATCCAATCAAAGGAGCTCCATTTTTTAAAGCCAAGTCCATGATTCGACAAATTTTTCCCGCATGAGTTTCTGATAAAGACCCTCCAAGAACTGTGAAATCTTGTGAAAAAACATAAATCAATCTCCCATGAATTGTACCATATCCAGTAACAACACCATCTCCGGGTATTTTTTGTTTTTCGAGACCAAAAGCAGTTGATCGATGCTCTACTAAACCTCCGATTTCGTTAAAAGAATCTGAATCAAGTAATACATCGATTCTTTCTCTAGCACTGAGCTTTCCCTGAGCATGCTGTTTTTTGAGCCTTTCCTCTCCCCCACCTTCTTTTGCCTTAGCCCTTTTATTTAGTAATTGATCTTTATTGTCCATAATGATTTGAAACAGAACAAAAATAGGGAAAATTTCATCTAATTTGTCTTAAAAATGGAGCGTCACTTGATATTTCTAAATACAAGAAATGGTTGGGCCGTTAAAAAGATAAAAAAGGCCATAATCAAGAAGATTTCAGGAACAGGAAAAAAGAGTACTAATAAATAAATCAACACCCACATTAAGATTCTATATCGTTGTAGATCTTGATTATTTGAAAGAACCTGGGCTCTTACAGAGTATGGGATTCCCATTTTGTTTTCATTTCGAATCTTCATTACTTCATTTAATAAAAGGAGAGGTAAGAGCACGACCCCTTGTGCTATGCCCATCTCCTCATAGGTCAAAAAATAAATAAAGGAATCTCCAATATTTGTATGAGGAAATGCACCAACGACAATACAATGTATCAGTATCACCTCAAGAAATGTAAAAAGGAAAGCTTTAAAAATGATTGCACGCCTGTTTTTTAATTCATCAATAGGTTTTAGGCGTCTTTTGATGAAAAGAGTTCTAAAAAGCAAATCAAATAGGAAGAATAACGAAATGAAATAGAATCCCCAATCCCAAAATAAAAAGCCAATCAAAGGAAGAGCGACGTCTCCCAATAAAGCACTAAAGATTTCTATTTTTTTCACAACTTATTTTTCAATTCTTTGGCACGATTTCTTGCCATGTCTTGTTGCTCGTTAAATTGATTTAATGTCACCAACCCTCCCCTTTCTTCAGGCTTAATTGCCAGGGCCTGTGAATAGTTCTTTAAGGCGTTGGTTATATCTCCCTTATCTTGATAGGCAATCCCCATATTCACATAAGCATCTAAATGGTGCTCATCTTTATCCACTACTTGCGAGTAGTAATACAAGGCACTGTCTAACTCGTAATATTTAAATTGTAAAATTTGACCTGTCTGACAATATGCCTCATAAAAAGTATCATCCTGTTGTATCATTTCCGCATAGACTCTCATGGCTTCACGCTCTTTTCCGAATTCACCGTAGGCATAAGCTAGAGCGTATTTATAATCCAAATTTTCTGGTTGAACTTGAACAGCGGATAGGTAATGGTCCAAGCATAAAGGATCATTTCTCTGATCAAATAATAGCCCTAAATGCATATAGGCCACATGGTACTCTGGATCAATCTGTGTAATGTACGAATAGGTGTTTATCGTGCTATCAAATAAAGCCTCAGCAAACTTTTTTGAATCAGAGTCTTCAATCACTGCATAGTACCTGATTTTAAAAATACTCCCCTTTAAACGATAGGCATCTATACATTTCGAGTCTATTTTTAAAGCTTTTTCTATCCAAATGTTTGCATTTTCAAAATCCTGAAGAAGCGCGTAGGTGTTCGCCAACCCGACGATGGCATCAAGGTTATTTGCGTTTTCATTTACGAGTTTTAAAAAATGTCTTTGGGCAACGATTTTGTCATTTTCTGTACTCGTCGGCCTGTTTATCAGTGACCTTGCATAAAGTAATCTCGATTGAAAATTATTACTATCTAATCGAAAAGCACGAGCCGCATCTGAAAATGCATTTGAAAAATCATAGTTCTCCAACGCCAAATTTCCTCGCGCAATTAAAGCAGTAATATTATCAGCGTTTTTAGAAATCTCGGCGTCTAAAGTTTGCCTTGAAGTCTCATATTCATTAGCCAATCCAGCCTTTGCAATAAATGTTTTATTGTCATTCTTTTCTTCCTCAACTGAACAAGCGTAAAGCAATAAAAAAAACATCAAAAAGAAAACAACTTTGTTATTCATCAGCACAAAAGTAATGGTTTTTGTGTTGCTTAATTAATTCTTAAATTTGTAATGTAATTTTTAACATCAATCATGCGAAATAAAATCACACTGACACTTTGCTTTATTTTCATTTGGAGCTGTAATACATTCTCACAAGGATGCTCACAATGTAAACTGTTATCTGAGCAGGGTAGTGATTTAGAGGAGTCCAGCTTTGGAAGTAATATTAATATTGGAATATTATTTTTAATGGTAATGCCTTACTTGATTCTCATGTTTCTATTCAGAGAACAAATTAAGAGGATTTTTATTAGAGTTTTCGCAAAGCGTAATTAAACCCATTTTACTGAAATTTTACCGGTAGAATTTCCGCTTTCGAGTAAATCATGAGCCTTATCAATTTCAGAAACGGAATAAACACCGCCAACACAAACTTTTAGTTTTTTACTTTTATAGAGCTCAATGGTTTCTTTCAAAGCCTCATTCATTATCATTGGCTGATGATCGGCTATTTTCAACATGTTGACACCCAAAATACTTCGTGAGCTCATCATTAATCCTGCGGGAATAATCAACCCCATTTTTCTTAAAAAGTTCAGCCCTGATAGTAAGCCAAATTTACCTCCAGAAAGAGCTGCTCCCCCGAATATAAATAGTCGTCCTCCTGGACCAAGATGCTTCCAGTCTTTTTTAAAGGTGGCTCCTCCAACGGCATTATAAGAAATGTCTATGGTACTCCCTTTCAGAATATTACTTAACTCTGTGGAATAATCATTTGCTCTGTAATTAATAACATGGTCAGCACCTAATTCCTTAACGAGATCAACCTTTTTTTCATTTCCGACTTTGGCTATTACGATTGCCCCTTTTCGCTTTGCAAGCTGAATTAATAAGGTTCCTACTCCTCCAGCTGCTGCATGTACAAGAACTTTATCCCCTTTTCGAATAGGAGACAAGATGTCCGTCATATAATAAGCGGTTACCGCTTGTGTGCATAGGGCCAAGACTTCTTCACTTGGTAAATCTCCTATTTCAAATGCAGCATTAGCTTTGGTAACGACATGCTTCCCATACGCTCCAAATCTACAAAACGCAAGGACTCTTTTTCCTAAAATGGATTGATCGACTTCACTTCCAACATCTTCAACTATCCCTACGGATTCATACCCTATTACACATGGCATTGGTGGAGCGTCTTTATATAACCCATTTCGGGCCATGACATCAGCATAGTTTAGACCAAAGGCTTCATTTTTAATTAGGATCTGATCAGAGTTAAGGCTAGGCAACTCAACCTCTTTGATTTCAAATGCCTCTTTAGACTTTCCTTTACTTTTTAAAACAACGGCTTGTGTGATCATGCTAGAATCTGAAAGATACGCCTCCCATTACCTGTATGGGTTGAACAGGGTAATTGTACCAGGAATAATATCTCTGAGAAAACATATTATTGAATTGCAAAAATGCTGTAATGCGTTTGTTATATTTATACTCTACTCCAAAATTAAAATCAACAATAGGTCCTAAATTGATATAATACTGTCCATCTTCTTCTATCACATCATCTTCTGAATCATAAACGATGGCTTTCCTTCCGGTCTCTATTCTTCCATTCAAGTTTAAAATGAATTTATCAAATAAATTATATGTCCCTCGTAGCTGAAATTCAAGTACCGGTAGATTTGGTGCAAAAGCATAATTCATTAACTCATAGCTATTATACCTGGCAAGACCATCAATTTTTAATTTCTCATCGAGCTGATAGAAAATCGACGCTTCAATACTTGTTTGATTTAAGCTATCATAAATCACTTCAAAAGTATTGTTGTATACGCTTAACGTATCTATTCTAAAGAAAGCTTTATTTGTGATTTTTTTGAAGCTGGCATTTACATTAAATCCCATTCGTTTACTCAAGGTGCCTTTTACCCCTCCATATATGTCATAAGGATTGTTTTCATTTTGAAGCGAAACAGAGGTGTTCATGAATTGATTAATGGACGAAAGCCCTGTTAGAGTATTCTGCGTTAATCCACCACCTATTCCTGCAAAAGGAATGAAAATATCGTTAAACAAAGAATATTTAATTTCTGCTTGGGGATAAATATAAAATTTGTTCTCTTCGGCAAGATCCAAAGCCAATGCGAAACCAACATCTACTTTGAATTTATTATCCATTAATTGAGTTAAAACGCCAGGCTTCAAATCTATTATGGTATTGGTCGTTAATCTACCTATGGAGGAAGGCAATAATATTTCGTCTTCTATTCCGAATTGATAATGGTTATATCGGGCTCCAAGAGTGGCATAAAAGGTTTCGCTTCGATACTTATACCAACCCTTGGTTTTAAAATTCAAATTGTGCTCCTGCGCTTTCCATTCAGATAAAGAATCTTCGAAGGGCGACTTTGAAAATGAATATTTGTAATCCAGATCGACTGAATAATTCATGATTTCCATTTCTCCAAAATCAGAGGTGTAGTTAAATGATCCACCTAAACTCTGAATACGTTGACGAATTTGATCCTTTTCTATTGTATCATTTGGTATTCCATAATAATGAAAACCATTGTTTATATAATCTATTTGGCCACGCAAATTGTATCTATTGTTGATCACTTTACCATAAATCGAGCCCATCGTTCTATCATAATTCGCAGGGGCATAATCAATACCATCTCGGTCTTTTATGCGTGCAAATGAACTTATATGATCAAGTGTTACCCCATAATGATATCCTTTTGAACGGGTAGAATTATACACGATCTGGCCCAAAGGCATAACTCCGGATCCCATGCCTACCTTAGCATAAAACGGATACAATTGTTTCAACTTATCACTGGTTTCTATCTCTGCTGCTTTTATCTGATCGAGATCAATCTTTGTGGGCTGCTGAAATACCAGTAGAGGATAAGAGGGGACCGTAGATGGTTTGACAGAATCAATAATACCTGGTAAAGTTGTAATTCTAAAGGATGGCTCAACAACTCTACTACCTCTACCATCGATGGTCACATCGGGGGGCTGACTATAACCTATTATCGTTACAGACAGAAACCAAAATAACACGAGCCATGGTTGTTTAATCTTCATCTATTTCAATTTTTGTTTCATTGTCTTCCTCTGTACTTTCTGAAGATGTATTTTTTAATATTTCTATGCTTTCCATTAATTCCGTAGCTTCCTGAAGAATACCATCATCCGAAATTGGGTAATGTTCTATTACCGCATTTAAATTTTGCTCTGCCTGAACCAAGTCTTCCTCTTGAACCAATATTTTTGATTTCAAAATTAGACCCTTGGCAATCCAAAAGTCATAGCTTGGCTTCATCTTCAATAATTCTTGTATTTCGAGATTAGAAGACTCTAAATCACCTTGTTCATAATGAATTTGAGCCAAGGTGAATTGTGCTTCAGAACCCATAAAGGTAGTATTGTTATTAACGAGCCAGGACAAAGGCTCCATGGCCTCGTTAAATGTCTTGAGGTGGTAGCATGAAAGCCCTAACGCATACTTCGCTTCAGACTTAAGTGTTTCATTTAATGCGGGGTTTTCCATCACCAAGACCGCATAGTCTTTACTCATTTGAT
>JABJEE010000087.1 GCA_018665005.1 Flavobacteriales bacterium | reverse complement strand
TTTTTATTTTCATGAAATTCACACATGACATTTTAAAGGTTAGCGAAGATCTTGACGAAATTGTTGAGCTTATTTCGGACATCTCCATGTCTGAAAAAGTATTTCTCCATTTTTTTGACGATAATAAATTTAGTTTGGTTTCAGCAATTGGAGCACCTGATGATTTAAAATCGGATTTATCAGGTATCTTGAGCCAAGTTTTTGAAGAGGGTGAATTGGCAAGTGTTTTTAACGTAAAAGGACTCAAACATCATTGTCTCGGTATACCAATTTTTAGCAATACTCATCAATTGATTGGTGTATTGAGTCTTATGAGTCAAAATAAGTTGAACTTAGATCGCAAGCAAAATAAAACGCTGAAAGTATTTTTAAAAAGCATTTTATTCGTTTTTGAAAAAGAGCAATTACTCCTTTATAAGCGTTCTTGTTTAAATCAAATGCTTGAGATCAATAACGGATTTTACTTCAAGGTCGGAATTGATTCTGTGATTAGTGATATTGGCCCCAATTTTAAGACCTCTCTTCCCTCTCTCAAATCAGGAGACATATTAACAGATTCGATCATATTTGAACAACATTTTGATATCAAGTCACAATTTGATCTGGAAGAGTTCAAAAACCAGATTTATTTTTTTACAGATATACATGATAAACAGCGGTATAAGTTTTCATTTTTAATTTTTGAGAACGAAATGATTATTTCGGCATCTCCCGTTATTAACACGAAATATACTTTAAGAAATTACCATTTGGTATTAAATGATTTTTCCAAACATGACTACATTGCCGAATATATGTTTCTCCAACAGACATCAGAAAAGAGTCTGAAAGAAGCACGAGTCATTTCGGACAATTTGGTCAAAAGGAATGTTGAATTAAAGCAAGCGCAAAGAAAAATTGGTGAATTGTCAAAATTCCCATCGGAGAACCCAAATCCTATTCTTCGATTTTCAACGGATTTGGAATTGGTATACAACAATCCAGCGAGTTTGATACATTTCAATTCTGATTTTAAAATTCGAAATAACAAGGTTTTTGATGAAGTATTAAAAAACAAGTTAAATGAAGCAATAAACAACAGAACTACAGAATCCATTATTGAAAGTCGAAATGGCAGGTTTTTTTCTTTAACGATAGTTTATGTTGAAGAAATGGAATATGTTAACATCTATGCTTCGAATATTACAAACTTTATTTTAACGGTAAATAAAAATGAAGAGGAGCTAATTCGACTTAGAGATGAGATGAAAGAGCAAAAAGAGTTTTATGAATTTATTCTAAATAACTTACCAGCCGATATAGCTGTATTTGACACAAAGCACAATTATGTATTTATAAATCCTAAAGGAATAGCCAATAAAGAAATCAGAGATTTTATGATTGGTAAAAATGATTTTGACTATGCCAAGTTGAAAAAAATACCTGATGATAGAGCAATACAAAGAAGAAAGCTTTTTAATTCAGTTCTTAAGAAAAAAACTTTCGTTACTTGGCAGGATGAGTTTCTTGATAAGAAGGGAGAGCGAGAGGTTGTTCAGCGGTCAATAGGACCTCTTTTTGATGAGAAGGGTAAGATAAAGTATTTAATTGGCTACGGTGCAGATATTACAAAGCGTGTTGAAGCCGAGGAGGAAAATGTAAAACTATCACTTGTTGCTAAAAACACGAACAATGGGGTTTTAATGTTAGATTCTGAAATGGTAATTACATGGGCAAACCAAGCAATGATCGATCGTTCTGGTTATGCCTTAGAAGACATGCTTGGTAAAAACCCAAGAGAATTTATTATCACAGACCACAATTCTGACGAATCGAAAAAATTAAAAAAAGCCATTAAATTAAAGCAAAATGTTGAGGTTGAAATGCTTCATCAGGATAAAAGTGGTAAGAATTACTGTGTTTCGTTAAACCTACAGCCTCTTTTTAATGCAGATAATATTCATAATGGTTTCATGATGGTGGAATTTGACATTACAGATCGTAAAGAAAATGAAAACACAATTCAAGACCTGAATGTTAATCTTGAAAGACTTGTTCAAGAGAAGACCGCTAAAAACATTGAGCTTTCAAATTCTCTTCGAGATCAAGAAAAAATGGTGACTATTGGTGAGCTCGCAGCAGGTGTCGCTCACGATCTAAATACTCCCTTGGGGGCTATAAAAAGTGGCATCTCAAATATTAAATACACATTAGAAAGTATATTTAAAGAGAACATTCGTTATTGCTCATTTGAGGAAATGCAGTTTGCTTTGCAATATGCTGAAAAAAACACCTTTGGTCTATATATAGGAGGCTTGCAGTTTAGAAAAGAAAGTGTTGCCTTCGAAGATTTTTTAAGAAAAAGCCATTCCGATTTAAAGCCAGAAGAGATTGGTGACACAGCGATGATGTTTGTCAAGAATCGAATTGAAACTAATGAAAAGGAGGTCATTGGTTTTATTCTTAAATCAGAGAACACAAACCCTCTTTTAAAATTACTTTTTGATTTTCAAATCATTTTTTCTTTTGTGAACACAGTAGAGTCGTCTGGGGATAGAGCCTCGTTGGTCGTTCAAGATCTTAGGTCGTTTATTCGTGAGAAAAGAAACTCAAAAGAAGGTCTTATTAATTTACATGAGAATATTAAAACGGTTCTTAATATTTTTAATCACAATATTAAAAACAATATAGATTTAAATTTTGAAGTAGATAAGAGTTTAACCATTTTGGGATATGATGTTCGGCTGTTTCAGTTATGGTCAAATTTGATTAAAAATTCCATTGAATGTATGGTGGAAATGACAGGAATCAAGAAATTGAGTGTATATTCAGTAAAGAATACTAAAGCGATATCAATAATTGTAGAAAATAATGGCCCAATAATTCCAAGTAATCAAATTGATAAAATATTTGAGAAGTTTTACACCACAAAAGCACACTTAAGTGGTTCTGGTCTTGGCTTGAGTATTGTGAAAAATGTAATAGAATTACACAATGCGAAGGTTGTGGTTAATTCTAATGAAGAAAGGACGCAATTTAAAATAACATTTAAAAAAGAAAAATGAAAGAATTAAGGTATGCAGTCATATGTGTAGATGATGATCCAATGATTTTGCAAGTCTTGGCATTCCAATTGGATAAAATTTTAAATAACAAGAGCATACTCATCGAGTTTTACACGAACCCAAATGATGCCTTGTTAGATATTGACACGCTTATTGATGAGGAAATTGACATTATCTTCGTGCTGGTTGATTATCAAATGCCAGAGATGACTGGTGCTGAGTTAATCAGGAAAATCAAATCAAAACACAAAGACCTAAATTGTCTGATGTTGTCAGGGCAAGCCAATTCCATGCAGGTAAGTGAGCTCGAGAAAGACAATTTATTAGAGAAGTTCATTGAAAAACCATGGGACGAAGAAGAGCTTCGAGATGCAATTGTTAAATTAATCGATATTAAATCGATTTCTTAATTAATAAATACAAAAACCAATACATTATTAGAATGAATCAAAATAAAAATATTTTTGGAGATCAAATAGTTAAACCAATTATTTGGTGCTTCTTTCTACTTGTTTTTTCCAATAGTTTACACTCCCAAATGAGTGCAAGACTAAACGCTTATGGGCACATTGATTTTGAATCTGTTTTCTCAGACACTACGTATTCCAATTTCAGTTTGGGCGAACAAGAGTTATTTATAAATGCAAAATTTAATGATGAATTCTCCTTCTTAGGAGAGATTACGCTCAATTATTCTGGTCATGGCAATTACAGATTAAACCTTGAAAGATTGAGATTAAAGTACAATTATTATAAAAACCACTCACTAATTATAGGGAAATTTCACACGCCTGTCAATTATTGGAATGACGTGTATTTTCATGCTAGATTGTTCTTCCCGACCATTGATCGTCCTTTAATGTTTTCGAAGTGGATTCCGGTTCATACTTTTGGTATGCGATTGCAGGGGCAAAATATTGGAAAAAACAATTTCGGATATGATCTTTTAGTTGGAAGTGGAATGGGTTCTGAAGATATTTATAAAGTTTTTAGCGAGACATCGATTACTGCCGCGGTTCATTGGAAACCTACAGATGAAATGAGATTCGGATTCAGTGGTTATCTTACTTCAATGGATGATGCATCTAAAATGGCGGTTCATAGTCATAGTAGTGTCGAGCATGAAATGAACATGTATACCGGACCTCTAGATTTCCAGATGCTTAACGCTTCAATTGCTTATTTTGGTGAAAAGTGGGAAGTTCTAAATGAATTTAGTTTTAACCGAACGAAAACGGATACGCTTGGAGTATCAAATAATATATCAAACTATACATATGTTGGCAGAAGGTTTCTAGAAAAGAATGTAGTTTTTACAGGATTTGATGTTTTATATACGGGTGAAAATGATCTTCATACCTACCCTTATGACAGAATGAAGTTTATTCTTGGTTATAAATATGAATATTCAGAAAGATTAAATCTAAAGGCTCAATTAGAGTATTATACAAACATGAATGATCATTCTTTAGGATCTAAGTACGAATTTAAAATCCAAATGTCTTATGGTCTATAGTTTGCGACATTTCCTAATTATCGTATTATTTTTGGTTACTGGGAATAATCTGAATAGCCAAACCAATCTGAACGATGTTTCAGTGGTCGTTATAGGCAATAAGACGGGCTCCGAAAAAATTAGTGAAACAACAATCAAAGAATACTTTAAGGGTAAGTATAATAAATGGCCGAATAAAAAGACGGTTATCGTTGCACTTGCTTCATCGAACCATCCAAACGTGGAATGGTATTCTAATTTAATGTTTAATAAATCGTTTTTTGCAGTTAAAAAATATTGGTATTCTTTGGTTTTTCAGGGTAGGAATGACCCACCGTATTTTTTCGCTTCAGATCAAGAGTTGATTGAATTTGTGAAGTTAAACCCAGGGGCAATTGCTATTGTTGAAAAAAGCAATAAAGTCCCAGAAAATTTAAAGATTAAGTTAAATGAGTAAGTTTTTTAACTCTTTTACTTTTAAAATATGGCTTCCTTTTACCGTTGCCCTGATTTTTATTATATCTATTTCTGCTTGGTATTACCCACGAAAACAAGAGCAGTTTTTGTTAGACAATAAGAGAGGGCAAGTACAGGAGCTGGCAAAAACAGTGGCTAAAAGTTATGAGTTGGCCTTCACTGATTCTGATGAAACACAGGTGTTTCTGCGTGTCAAAGAAATCATTGATTTTGCAAAAAATGACCACGACATAGACTATATACAGATTTATGAAAACGGAAAAATAGAGCACAAATATTCTAAAGAAGGCGAGGGTGGTGAAAAGCAATTAAATAATGACGCATATATTTTTGAAGATTGGAAATTCAACTATAGAAATAGTGATGGATATAGGGTAAATGGTTTCGTAAGGATTGCCATTTTAAAAGCAGGTATTGAAGATGAGATCTTTCAGATGAACTATCCGATTTACATGATTTTATTTGGTATTGCTTTATTTTTATCGGTTACATTCTATTTATTGGCGGGATGGCTGTCTCGACCAATTTTAAGACTGACACAATCCACTTTGGCGTTAAGTAAACAAGACTTTTCTACAAAGCTTCCAGAATACAGTGCTAATGATGAAATAGGTTTGTTAATTAAGTCGATTAACGAATTGAAAAACAATCTTATTGAACAGAAATCTAAAAATGATAAATTTGTTTTTGGTTTAGAGGAGTTGGTCGATAAAAGAGCAAAAGACTTAAGAGAGACTCAGGCTCAGATGGCTTTGGCTCAGAAAAATGCAAAATTTGGAACTTTACAATATTCGTTTTTAAATGATTCTTGGAATAGTTCGGATGAGTTCGATTTAATTCTGGGGGTTTCAAAAGGAATCAAGAAAAACCTTGCTGGACTTCAGGGTCTATACGAAGAGATAGACGAAGGATATTTACAACGTATTTGGAGTGAGATGATTGAGAATAAACAGACGAATTTCTCCTCCGATTTTAAAATCAAAAGAGTTTCAGATGGCCAAATTTTGATTGTAAATCAAGTATTACAAATACGTTTTGAAGATGATAAGCCTATCGAATTAATTGGTTCTATTCAAGATATAACAGATCGAATTAATATTCAGGAAGAAGTAAAGCGACTGTCTCATGTTGCTACAAAAACAACCAACTTGGTGGTCATTACTGATGCGCATCAAAATATTGTTTGGGTAAATGATGCCACGGTTCGAATGACTGAGTATTCAAGAGATGAGATTATAGGGAAGACTCCAAGAATGTTTCAGTTTGATAAAACCAATCCTGAAACCATTTTGAAAATTCGGGAGAAATTAAATAAAGGTGAAATCATCAGTGATATTGAGATTTTGAATAGATCAAAAACTGGAAAAGAGTATTGGCTAAGTCTAAATATTGTTCCAATTAAAGATGATGAAGATCAATTGACTGGGTTTATTGCCATTGAGTCTGACCTAACAGAACACAAAAGACAGTTGCATTTAATCGAAGAGAATGAAAAAAACTACAGAAGTATTCTCGATAATTCTTCTGAAATGATTCATTCTTTAAACGAGAAAGGTCAGATAAAATATGTAAATAAAGCCTGGCTAGAAAATATGGGCTTTAGTACTTTTCAAGAAGTGGAAGGAAAAGCGATACTGGAATTTTTTACGGATCAAACACTGAAAGAGTTTAGTGTCGTAATGCCAGCATTGATGAGGGGTGAAGAAGTGGAGGAGTTGAGCTGTGAGTTCATTGGTAAAAAGGGAAACATATTGGATATTAAAGGAAGGGCTAAACCCATTCTCGTAAACGGTGAATTTTGTGGCTCGGAGGCTTATTTGTTTAATGTTACTTCCGTCTTAAAAGCGGAAAGAGAACTCATTAACATGTCTGAATTTCAAAATCTTTTAATGCAGATTTCGACAGAATATATAAATGCACCAATATCAGAGATTAATAAATTAATCAACCAGTCGCTTGAAGATATTGCAGCATTTTCCTCTGCGGATAGAGCTTATGTATTTAGATATAATTACGAAGAGGAAGTTTGTTGCATTACTCATGAATGGGTAGCACGGGGAATACCTGAACAAATACATTCACTAACGGCAATGCCTTTTTCTGACGTTCCTTATTCTCTTAGCAGCCATCAAAAGGGAGATTTTGTAGAATTCCCTGATGTTGAAATGGTAAAAGACAAGAGGATTCACGGTGTTTTGAGTGAAGAAGGAATTCAGAGTTTGATTTCGGTACCAATGATGGATGGTGAGAAGGCCATTGGTTTTATTGGTTTTGACATCATGAAGGTTAAGAGAGAATTTGATTCTAATGAGAAAAAACTTCTACGTGTATATGCTCAGATGATTGTAAATGTTTTCAATCGGATGAGATTTATTGAAGAAC
Source organism: Flavobacteriales bacterium (assembly GCA_018665005.1). GTDB lineage: Bacteria > Bacteroidota > Bacteroidia > Flavobacteriales_D > Crocinitomicaceae > UBA952. The sequence goes on along the minus strand of JABJEE010000087.1, from coordinate 3,261 downwards.
TGCAAAGCACGAAAGAGGCTCTGTCAAATATCAATAAATCTTTAGAGAAAAAGGTTATTGAAAACACAAAAAAGAATATCGATTTATCTAGGTCTATACTCGAGCAAGAAAAGCTAGTAACTATTGGTGAAATTTCTGCAGGTATTGCACATGATTTAAATACGCCTTTAGGAACAATTAGAGTTGGATCTGATAATGTGAGTTATATCATTGATAAATTGTTTAGAGATGATCTTAATGATTTTAGCAAGAACGAATTGATTGAGATTATAGATTATGTAAAGAAAAATAAAATCGAAATTTATGTGGGTGGTTTGCAAATGCGAAAAGAAAAGGAGCATATAAAACAGTTCTTAGCCATAAAATATCCGGGTAAAAATGAAGTGCAGTTATTAAAGTATGTTGATTTATTTGTCAAATGCCGAATTAATGATTCTCAGGATAAGCTTATCGATAAGATTATAAATAAAGAGAATGGAATAGAGTATTTAGAAGTACTCAATCAGGTTCAAATGGCGATGGCGCAATTGGATACAATTAAAACATCAAGCGATAAAGCTGTCCGGGTTGTGCAAGATATGAGGGCTTTTATCAAAGGGGAAACTACGGTCGAAAGAAAAATGATTAATCTCCGTGATAATATTTCTACCGTCTTGGGGGTTTTCAACTATGAAATCAATCTTAATGTTGATTTAAAATTTGAGGTTGATGAATCAATAGAATTCATGGGGTATGATATCAAGTTATTTCAATTGTGGTCAAATATTGTTAAAAATGCTCTTGAAGCCATGTCCGATCAGGAAGATAAATATTTTGGCATTATAGGTGTAAAAGAAGAGGGACAGATAAAAGTCACTTTTGAGAATAATGGCCCTGAAATACCAAAAGAGATCATTTCATCGATTTTTAATAAGTTTTATACTACAAAAGCGAAGAAGAGTGGTTCTGGTTTAGGACTTAGTATTGTGAAAAATGTTTTGAGAGAACATAAAGCAAATATTAATATTGAGTCTTCAGATAAGATGACCAAATTTATAATTACTTTTGAAATATGACAGAATTTAAATATGCTGTAATTTGTGTTGATGACGACCCTTACATTCTCCAAATGTTGGGTTTTCAATTGTCCAAAATTATGGATCAAAAATGTACTCTAATAGAGTATTTCACCGATCCTAAGGTTGCTCTTGAAAACATTGACCAAATGGTATCAGAAAGCATAGATATAATTTTTGTTATTGTTGATTATCAAATGCCAAAAATGACTGGTGCGGACCTTATTCGGGCTGTCAAAGCGAAACATGCTGATTTGCGTTGTGTGATGCTTTCAGGTCAGGCAAATACCTCATCTGTGAATTCTCTGAAAGAAGAAAATTTATTGGAGCAGTTTTTGGCCAAACCTTGGGATGAATCGGAGCTTTTCGATACCCTTATTCCTCTTATTAAATCTCGTAAATAAAGAGTTTACATGAAAACAATTCTAATACTTGGAGCAGGGCTATCTGCTTCATCTATGATCAGGTACTTATTGCAACATTGCGAAAAAGAAAACTGGAGGCTAAGAATAGTAGATCGAGATAAAAATCGGATCCTATCTTTAATCAATAATAATCAGCATGCGGAGGCTCTTGATTTTGATGCTACCGTTCCAAGTGTTAGGCTTGCTGAAATAGAAAATGCTGATTTGGTGATTTCCATGCTTCCAGCTCGTTTTCACGTTGAGGTTGCAGAGGATTGCATTAGGGCAAGAAAAAACCTCATAACCCCTTCATATATTTCTCCTGAAATGAAAGCGTTAAACCAAAAAGCCATAGATGCTGGAATAACGATTATGAATGAGATTGGTGTTGATCCTGGAATTGATCACATGAGTGCCATGAAAATCATTGATAAAATTAAAGATAACGGAGATACTCTTCATAGTTTTAAGTCTTTTTGTGGTGGACTCGTTGCCGAAGAACATGATAATAATCCTTGGAGATATAAGTTTACTTGGAATCCAAGAAACGTTGTTCTTGCAGGTAAAGGTGGAACAGCTATGTTTTTAGATAATCATAAATTTAAGTACATACCATATAATCGTTTATTTGATCGATTAGACCGTATTACGATTCCGGGACATGGTAAGTTTGTGGGGTACCCAAATCGAGATTCGTTATCCTATCAAGAAACATATGGTTTAAAAGGAATTGCTACTCTGTACAGAGGGACATTGCGTAGACCCAACTTCTGCAAGGGTTTTAATGTGTTTATTGAACTTGGTATGACAGATGATTCTTTTGCTATGGCAAATGCTTCTCAAATAAGTCCACGCGATTTCCTTAATGCATTTTTACCTTACATACCTAACCTGTCGGTTGAAGATAAGTTTAAATATTTCTTAAGGGAGGACAGGATGTATCTTTATGACCAATTTGAGTGGCTTGGTGTATTTGATGACGATACTGATTTTGGATTTGAAGGGGCAACCCCTGCGAAACTCCTAGAAAAATTAATGGTAAGAAAAATGTCGCTATCAAATGAAGATAAAGACATGCTGGTGATGTATCATGAGTTTGAGTTTGAGCAGGATGGGAAAAATAAAAAAATCGTATCTTCCATGATTAGTATTGGTGAAGATCCAACATACACTGCTATGTCAAACACCGTAGGTCTTCCTATTGCAATTTCGGCAAGAATGATTTTAAACGACCAAATAAATGTCAAGGGTGTGACGTTACCGATACAAAAAGAAATATATGAACCCATTTTAAAGAGTCTTGAAGAAAATGGAATCATTTTTAATGAATATGAATCAGAACTTTAAATGATATGACAAAGAAAGCTGAAGAAAATCAAATGAATATTGAATTGTCAGAAGAAATCGCATCAGGCATATATTCTAATCTTGCTGTAATCACCCATTCCCCGTCAGAGGTAATTTGTGATTTTATTCAGGTAATGCCTGGAATGCCCAAAGGTAAAGTTAAGTCTAGAGTGATTATGACCCCTCAGAATGCCAAGAGATTTCTTAAGGCATTGAAAGACAATATGTCTAAATATGAAGATCAATTCGGGGTAATTGAGGACCCGAAGAATGGGATGCCTCCTATGAATTTTGGAACGCCAAATACAATGGCCTAATAGATATCATTTGACACTTACCGTTTGTATACCCGTTTATAATCAGGATATTACAGGTCTTGTTTATGCGCTAATCAAACAAACAAAGCTAACCAAAGGTTTCGTCAATATTGTTGTTTTAGATGATCATTCAGAAAC
>JABJEE010000086.1 GCA_018665005.1 Flavobacteriales bacterium | reverse complement strand
TGTAGAGAAGCCGTTATCAATTGCAACATCTACAACCGTTTCGTCTGGTAAAAGAACACTATTAATAATGTGTACTACTCCATTGTCTGAATTCACATCGACTGTAGTCACTTGCGCTTGGTTAACAAATACTTCGCCTGAACCTTTAACCGTTAATTTCAGTGTGTTTATTCCAACAATGTTGTCTACAATCGCTCCATTGGTTACAGCCGAAGAAGGAACAATGCTTCCCAAGACGTGAGTTCCTAAAACCGCTTGAAGGCTTGCTGTAGGAATTACTAATGGATCGAATAACTCACTTAATGGCACTCCCACCAAATCAGCTAAATCTTGAAAAGCTTGATCCGTTGGAGCAAAAACCGTGTAAGTTGCTAATGGATTTACCAATATTGGCATTAATTCAGATGCAATAACCGCTGATGCTAGTGCATTGAAACCATTGTCTAATGCAACATCAACTACAGTTTCTACAGGAAGCACCACTGCGTCTATAACGTGTACCACTCCGTTGTCTGTATTCAAGTCTACCGCAGAAACGGGAGCTTGGTTTACAAAAACACCACCAGCACCAGTTACCGTTAATTTTAAAGTGTTCGTCGTAGATAAAGGTTGTGCAATTAAACCATTTGTAACCGCACTCGATGGAACGACAGATCCCAATACATGATAGGTTAAGATATCAGTTAGGTTAGGTAAAGCCAATAATCCGTCGATATCTGTACCTAAAGCTGTTGCTATGTCTGTGAAAGCTTGATCAGTAGGTGCAAAAACGGTTAAATCGGTTGCCGTTTGTAAAGTAACGTCTAAACCTTCTTGTACTAGAGCGGCTTCTAAATAGTTGTGATCTGGACTTGTTGCAATAACATCATCGAAAACATTTGTCTGAGCTGATACTGAAGTAACAGCGAAAATTGCGATAGCTCCAAAAGTGTTTTTTAAGGAACTAAAAGGGGTAATTGTTTTTTTCATTTTATTTTTTGTTTAAAGTTTAAATACAAACATTAGACAAAATAGATTCCACTTTGTTCACAAGAGCGTAAAAAAAAAATAAAAAAAGTAATCTTTTTGTTACAAACCAACATATCTGAGTTGATAAATCAAGGAAATTAATTTAAATCAAAATGCTTAAGGTTGTAATTTAGAAACGGATGAAAAAGAAGGCTTTACGTATTGCTAAATGGACCTTCGGAATACTATTTGGGATATTCCTGACCCTTTCTATTTTAATTTTTGTGCTTAAGGACACTATTATTGAAACGTCTATTGCTGAAATCAATAAAAACCTAGAAGTTCCGATGGAGGTTGGAGATGTTGAGCTGGCATTTTGGTCTAGCTTTCCTAATATTTCTATTGATTTATTAAATGTCGAAATTCCAAGTAGGAATACATCTACAAGTTTACTAAAAAGTAAAAAATTCAATTTGCGGTTTAATCCTTTTGATCTGGCAATGGGTGATTACAATCTAAAACAGATTAATATATCAGATGGCGAATTGAATTTATACGTCGATTCCCTTGGGGGAGACAATTACAACATTGTGAAAAGCTCTGAAGAGAATGATGATTCAGAATTCAAGCTTGAATTACAAGCGGTTACCTTGAAGTCGATGAAGGTTAGTTACCTGAATGACATTACTCATCAAGAGTATCATTCAAATTTTAATCGTGTAAATTTAACAGGAGAACTCTCTACTGATGAATTTGAGATGTTAACATCTGGACAAATCTTGTTGAATAGTGCAAAAAGTTCGGGTGTTACCTTGGTTAAAAATCAAGAAATTGAATTTAGCCTTAAAGTAAATGTGAACCAAAAGAAGTTGATTACAAGTCTTCCAATGGCGCAAATACAAATAGGTGGTTTACCCTTTAATATTAATGGCGTTGTTGACAAAGACAGTATGCGATTTCATATTGCTTCAAATTCTATTCTGCTTACGGACGCGGTTGAGAAGTTCTCAGTAGACAGTGATAATCACTTAAAAAACCTATCAGGAAATGGCTTGTTGGATTTCGACTTGACCGTTAATGGAGGGACCAAGTCAACAGACCCAATAGACATCGCTTGTAATTTTTCAATAAAAGATGGAGAAATAATAGAACCTACAGAAAAAATAAAATTGAACAACATTCAGCTGCTAGGGCACTACACTAAACGAGACTCAACTCTTGAAGAGCTCGTTTTAACTGATGTGCGTTTTGATTCTGAAACAGGGCCATTCACGGGAAACCTATCTGTTGTTGATTTTGAAAATCCCCAATTAAAAGGATTTGCTAAAGGAACCATAAACTTAAACGCTGCTCATAGAATTCTTCACTTGCCAGAATTTGAAAATATTAATGGTCACCTCAAAGTGTATTGTGATTTTGAAGCGGTGCAAAACCAAAACAGCGAGCTACAATTAAAAAGATGCAGCGGAGATGTTACTATTGTAAATAGCAATTTTAAATTGGAGAACGACAAGCGGGCATTCAAGTCTGTAAATGGAAACTTAAAATTCACAAGGAGAGATGTTCGGGTAAATCAATTTTCGCTAATAGTAGATCAGTCAGATCTAAACTTGAGTGGCTCATTTTCGAATGTGTTTAACTATTTATACAATTCTGGAACACTTGCAATGAATTTAAATGTAAAAGGAGAAAGGGTTCTTTTAGAAGACTTGGGTTCGACGACCAAAGCAGAAAAAATCGAAAACGGAGAAATCTTCGCCTTACCAGACAATTTAAAAGGCGATGTTCGGATTGCATTAACTAAAATAGAGTACGGAGGTCATCAGTATGAAAACCTCAGTGGTAATATGAATATTAAAAATCGGAAGGTTCGGTTTTCTAATTTAAGTCTTAAAAATGCAGGGGCGACGGTTCGGGGAAGCCTAAGTATTTACGAAAAGCAGCCTGAAATCTTTGAATTCAAAACACAACTAAGGTCGTATAATATAGATGTGAAAAGCGCATTTAAAGAGTGGAATAATTTTTACCAAGATGTTATTTTGGCAAAAAACATCTCGGGGCGAGCAAGTTTAACTTTGGCCCTAAATGCAGACTTTAGTCTCGATAAAGGAATTAATTACCCGTCAATTGATAGTAAAATGAATATAGAAATTAATAATGGAACCTTAAAAAATTCATTATTAATGAAAGATATCGCAGAGAGCGTCAAGGACAGTCCTGCTAAACTTGCCCTCGGAAAGAAAAACCTTAAACTATTAGAGAAAAGACTAAACGAAATATCCTTTAGCACATTAAAGAATGAAATCACCATCAAAAACGAAACAGTGAATATTCCCAAAATGAATATTTCCTCCTCGGCCTTAAACATGAATGTTTCAGGAACGCATGAATTTTCAAATCAAGTTGATTATCGATTTGACTTTAAGTTTAGGGACCTTTTGACCAATGATAGGGACAGTGAGTTTGGAGAAATAATTGACGACGGTTCAGGGTTTAGAATGTTTTTGAAAATGACTGGGGATATCTATGAACCCACATTGGAATGGGATCGTGAGCAACAAAAACAAAGCGCAAAGGAATACCGTCAGGAGGAAAAGAAGCAAATTAAAGAAATGCTTAAAACAGAATTTGGAGTATTTAAAAACGACACGACAGTCAAAGAATACAAAGAAGAAGAAGCTCCAAAAGAGGAAATAAAAATAGATTGGAATCCGACAACTGGCGGAGAAGAAAAAGAATCTGAGCAGGAAAAAGAGAAAGAAAAACCCAAAAAGAAAGAGTCAAAACTAAAGAAGGCATTAGAAAGATTAAAACAACAACAAAAGAAAGAAGAAGAAGAGCAAGAGGAGTTTATTGGAATTCAGGGAGGG